>JAEXOY010000035.1 GCA_023439045.1 Bacillota bacterium
ATATTTTCTTGTTCGCTAGGGAACCCTAGGTTCCCTTCGACGAAACATTTCATGTTTCTGAGCACCCTCCTGAAACCGGAAAGGGGAATCCCCTTTTCAATCCCCGAATATAGAAATTTATTCTTCTAGGATTTTCTAGTGTAAACATTCAATCTCAGCATTACCAACACTTCTGTAACACTCTAAAACTTATAAATTCCTATATTCTAAAAAAAAACCGTCTCTTATAAAAGAGACGGGCTATATATCCGCGGTACCACTCTTGTTAGCCATTAGGTATCTAGAACATCTTATACCTTGGCTCACTTTATGCCTTGTAACGTCGGCTGACGGCTGGTATTAGCAGCTGCTCCACGGCGAGTTCGAGTCTTGGGTCCTATGATACTTTCACCTTTGTACCACTCTCTAAAAAAGCCCTGTCAGCCTCTACTACTCCGCTTCTTTGCACAATAACGTATAAATTTTTCAATATTCAGATTATCATAAACCATATAGTTTTTCAACTATTATGATAATTTTTTTTGTTTAGCCTCTTGCAATAAAGAATACCCCCAATAGAATAAAAGCTGTTCCTGCCATCTTTTGTGCAGATATTGATTCCTTAAAAATGAAGTAACCTACTAGCAGTGCAAGAACATATGTAATGCTGTTTAGAGGATACGCTGTTGAAAATGGTAGCTTAGACAAAATATAAAACCATAATATTGTTGATACTCCGTAGCAAAACAGGCCTGCTATCACATATGGTTCAAGAATAAGTTTTAGTGAAAGGCCTCCAACCTTAGATATACCCATTTTCCACAAAGACTGTCCTGTTATCATGATTAGTGCGTTTATAATTGTTAATATGATAAAACGTATCTGCATTTGTACTTCCCTTCCCATAATCTATAGGTGCTATTTTAGTATGACGTATATTTATATAAAATACCTCTATAAAAGCTAGTAACATATTACAGCTAATATTTCTGTATAATATTTTTTGTAAAATATCCCCAAAAACATTCATGTAACTTATTTATGTAGGTATTTGTGATTTGTCCATGTAATATAAATACTAGTCTGCAATGTAGTTCTATCCTAGTTTAGAAACATACATTGCAGACTACATAGGTCATATAATTCTAGTATAGCCTTTTATCACTTTACTAATCAACTGCTAATGCAATTGTGTTTCCTTAGTTCTCATTTTTAACTATTGCTATTGATGCGCTTGCTCCAATTCTTGAGGCTCCTGCATCAACCATTGCTCTAGCGGTCTTATAATCTCTTATTCCTCCAGAAGCCTTTATTCCCAAATCTGGACCAACAGCTTGTCTCATTAGTCGGATGTCCTCTATAGTAGCTCCACCTGTACTAAAGCCAGTTGATGTTTTTACAAAATGTGCACCCGCTTCCTTACACATTTTACAAGCAGCTATCTTCTCTTCGTCTGTAAGAAGGCAAGTCTCTAAAATTACCTTGACTATGGCACTATCTCCTGCAGCCTTCACAACAGCTGCTATATCATTTTTGACTAGCTCATAATGTCCAGATTTGATTGCTCCGATATTAATAACCATGTCAACTTCGGCAGCGCCATTTTTAACAGCCTCAACAGTCTCTGCTTCTTTGGTAGCTGTTGTATTTGCTCCTAAGGGAAACCCAATAACGGTGCACACCTTTACATCACTTGCTTTCAAAATTCTGTGACAGTGTGCTACATAGCATGGGTTTACACAAACAGAAGCAAAACCATATTCCATTGCCTCATGGCAGAGTTTCTCTATTTGTTCCAATGTTGTATCGGGTTTTAATGCAGTATGGTCAATAAATGATGCTATTGGTTTTTCTGACATCTCTTATATCTCCTTATCGTTTTTTGGCTCAACATTTACACTATTATTTTACCTTAGTTTAATAATATTATCATTAAAAAGCTTATTTTATATATTAGACTTGTAGCTCCTGATAAAAGTGTTAAAATGTGGGTTTATTGAAAATATTTTTTTACAGTATTGACACGGACAAGCTAAACAATGTATAATTATGGAAAACTAAACATCTGTCCCTTAAACCATTGAGGTGGAGATAACGGTGATATGTGCATTTACAGAGAGCGAGGGTAGCTGAGAGCCTTGCAAAACGCAGTACATCAAATGGACCACTGAGGGCGCGGTCAAATAGAGTGATTATATTAATGGGAATCTACTATTACGGCAACCCACTCTAGAGTATTCTGCGACGTAGCACATGCGTTATTTGTGAAGAATATGGTAGTATTCTGCAAGTGTGTATGGCTTATGCTATACAAAACAAGGTGGCACCGCGGGTGAATTATACACACTCGTCCTTGGCAGTAAATGTCTTGGATGGGTGTTTTTTGTTTAATTTATTTTCGGTGAAAGGAAGATGTTTATGTATTATCCTAGTCTTGAGGAAGCAAAAAAGCTTTCGGAGCAATTCAATTTTATCCCCGTCTGTTGTGAAATCTTCTCTGATTTCAGAACGCCTATTGCTGTACTAAAAAATATTAGTATTATAAGCAAGCAATACTACCTGTTAGAAAGCGTTGAAGGAGAAGAAAAGTGGGGACGTTATTCATTTCTAGGCTACAACCCACTCCTGCAGGTTAAATGTATTGATGGAATAACGACTATTATTAGAGGTAGTACTTCTGAAACGTATGAGAGAAATCCAAACTATGTATTAAGAGAGCTCATTAATGAGTATCGAAGCCCAAAGTTAGCCTCACTTCCACCATTTGCAGGTGGATTTGTTGGGTATTTTTCCTATGATTATATCAAATACAGCGAGCCTTGCTTAGACCTCAACGGTGCTAACTCACCTAATTTTCTTGATGTTGATTTGATGCTGTTCGATAAGGTCATTGCTTTTGATCACATGAAGCAAAAAATAGTTGTAATAATGAATATCAAAGCGGATGATATTGAGACTAATTATACAAAAGCTACAAGAGAACTTAGCGAAACTGTTAAGCTTATAAAAGCTAACATCCCATCTAGCTCCGTTAAGTCAGGTCTTAAGACCAGCTTCAAAAGTCAATTTGATAAGCAGCAATACTGTAGCATGATTAACACTGTAAAGCATCATATTTTTGAAGGCGATATATTTCAAGCAGTAATATCAAACCGCTTAACAGCCGAATTCGATGGTTCTCTCTTTGACACATATAGAGTGCTTAGAACAACAAATCCCTCTCCATATATGTTTTATCTAAAAACTGATGACTTAGAGCTTGCTGGTGCTTCCCCTGAAACCTTGATAAAACTACAAGATGGTACTCTTTCTACCTTCCCTATTGCTGGTTCTAGACCTAGAGGAAGAAACAATATAGAGGACGAAGCTCTCATTGAGAGCCTGCTGTCTGACGAAAAAGAGCTTGCAGAACACAACATGTTAGTAGATCTTGCGAGAAATGATTTAGGTAGAATAAGTGAATTCGGCTCAGTAAAGGTATCGGACTACCTTTCGATATGCAAGTACTCCCATGTTATTCATATTGAATCAAAGGTTACTTCAAAGCTCAAGCAAGGCCGTGACCAGCTAGATGTAATATCAGCACTGCTGCCCGCAGGCACCCTCTCAGGAGCGCCAAAGATAAAAGCCTGCCAGATAATAAATTCAATAGAAGGCAGCAAGCGAGGCATATATGGTGGTGCTGTGGGCTATATTGACCTAACTGGCAACATAGATGTGTGCATTGGAATAAGAATGGCAGTTCTAAAGGACGGAGTAGTGTATGTTCAATCGGGTTGCGGAGTAGTTGCAGACAGCGTGCCCGAAACAGAATATCAGGAAACTCAGAACAAAGCTAGAGCAATGGTCAATGCATTAACCTATGGAAAGGAGATTGAATGATGATTTTATTGATAGATAACTATGATAGCTTTTCTTATAACCTATATCAGTTGATTGGCACTTTTAACTCCGATATTAAAGTAATTAGAAATGATGAATTAAATATAGAAGAAATAGAGCAGTTAAACCCCACCCATATTATTATTTCACCCGGTCCTGGTCACCCAAAAGAAGCCGGCATATGTGAGGAGGTTATTTCATACTTTGCCGGGAAACTTCCAATTCTAGGAGTTTGCCTTGGACACCAGGCAATATGTGAAGTATTTGGAGCAACAGTAAGCTATGCAAGAAAACTTATGCACGGAAAACAAAGTGCCATTCACATAGCAAATGGTAGCAATATATTTAGGGGTCTGCCCCCTATTATCACCGCGGGCAGGTACCATTCGTTATCAGCTCAGCCCCATACCCTTACTGACCACCTGTTGGTTATTGCAGAGGATGATATGGGTGAAATAATGGGTGTAAAGCATAGAGACCATGAGGTTTACGGAATACAATTCCACCCGGAGTCCATTCTCACTCCGCTTGGTGCAACAATTATCAGCAATTTCTTAAATATAGGGGGTGGACAGCTATGATTGATAAGGCAATATATAAACTGATAAACAAAAACAACTTAGACCTAGAAACAACAAAAGAGGTAATGTCAGAAATAATGGAAGGCGCAGCTACAAATGCTCAAATAGCATCTTTTCTGACTGCAATGCGAATGAAGGGAGAATCAATTGATGAGATTACTGCATGTGCTATGGTAATGCGCGATAAATGTACAAAGCTTAAACCCAAAATGGATGTGCTTGATATTGTGGGTACAGGCGGAGACGAGGCTAATACCTTCAACATCTCTACGGTAGCTTCCTTTGTGGTTTCAGCAGGGGGTGTGCCCGTGGCTAAGCACGGGAATAGATCGGTCTCAAGTAAGTGTGGTAGTGCAGATTTATTGGAGGCATTGGGAATAAACATACAGCTATCGGCCCAGCAAAGCGAGCAAATTTTGAATAAAATAGGCATGTGCTTTATGTTTGCTCCAATCTACCATTCTTCTATGAAGTATGCTGCACCGGTGAGAAAGGAATTGGGTGTTCGCACAATCTTTAATATATTAGGTCCTCTTTGCAATCCTGCAGGCGCCAATATGCAGCTATTGGGAGTATATGATGAGAATCTAGTTGAGCCATTGTCTCAAGTACTCGCTAACCTTGGTGTGAAGCGTGCAATGGTGGTACATGGGCATGATGGCTTGGATGAACTGACACTTTGTGATTCCTCTACAATATGTGAAATAAACAATGGTAAGCTAAACAGCTTCTTTCTATCCCCTGAACAATTTGGCCTTAAGCGCTGTTACTCAACTGAGCTTACAGGCGGTACCGCCAAAGAGAACGCTGTAATTGCGCTGGATATACTGGATGGCAAGCCTGGCCCAAAGAGGGATGTAGTAGTGCTAAATGCTGCAGTTTGCCTCTATATGTCACATAATAATATCACTCTAAGGGAATGTATTGAAATGGCAAAGAGCATAATTGACAGCGGCAAGGCAAAGCAGCAGTTACTTCGCTTTGTAGAGCTCTCAAACTCTTTTTCAGGAGGTTTGCAATGATACTAGATAAAATTGTACAACGTACCAGAGAAAGAGTTAATGCACAAAAACAAATCATTCCTCTTGAAGAAATAAAACCGTTAGCTCTTGCATTGGCTTCACAGCTCGATAACTCTGAGTGCATTGCTATAGAAGATAGAAAGTGTGGTTCTCACCCTAAGCCTAGCACTTGCAGCACCCTCTCCACTTTTCCCTTTGAGAAGGCGCTTAAGTCTCTTGGTATGTCGTTTATTTGTGAGGTCAAGAAAGCCTCCCCTTCAAAGGGTATTATTACTCATAGATTCCCATATTTAGATATTGCCAGAGAATATGAAAAAGCAGGCGCTAATGCAATTTCAGTGCTTACAGAACCTGACTTTTTCCTCGGCAGTGACATTTATCTTAGTGAGATAAAGCAACAAGTAGCAATACCAGTACTCAGGAAGGATTTTATTATAGATGAATACCAGATATATCAGTCTAAGTTAATAGGAGCAGACGCTATTTTACTAATCTGCTCGCTGCTTGAGACCTGTACTCTTTCTAGATATATTGAGCTTGCAGACGGCTTAGGGCTCTCCTGCCTTGTTGAGGCACACAACCAAGAAGAGATTGAGAGCGCCCTTGCTGCCAAGGCGCGCATAATAGGTGTCAACAACCGAAATCTACAAACCTTTGAGGTGGACATTAATACTAGTATTTCATTAAGAAAATATGTCCCCGATAGTATAATCTTTGTGTCCGAAAGTGGTATCAGTACCATAGAGGATATAAGAAAACTATGTGATATCAATGCCTCCGCAGTTTTAATAGGAGAAGCCTTCATGAGAAGTAACAATATATCACAATGCCTGAGTGAACTTAGAGGGGCACTAGCTAGGGCCTAGATATCTCTTTTCAAAATGCATTTTTGGTTTTTATAACCTGATTCAAGGAGGACGCTATGAGCAAAGTCAAGATATGTGGTCTGAGCAGAGTTAATGATATTCTAGCAGTAAATATAGCAAAGCCAGATTTTGTGGGCTTTGTATTTGCAAAAAGTAAACGACAGATAACACTAGAAATGGCAGTTAACCTAAAAGCGTATTTGACCAAAAGCATAAAAACAGTGGGGGTATTTGTCAATGAAAGCATAGAAACCATTGAACTTCATTATCTTTCAGGTGTTATAGATATGGTTCAGCTTCATGGTGATGAGGATAATTCATACATATCCACACTAAAGAGCACCGTTCCATTAGATATTATTAAGGCAGTGAGAGTACAAACCGCCTCTGATATTGTGCAAGCAAATAATTACAAAAGCGACTACCTTCTTTTGGACGCCTATAACAATGATTGTTATGGTGGCAGTGGCACAACCTTTGATTGGAGTCTTATACGGGATATAAATAAACCCTTTTTTCTGGCAGGGGGTATTAACATAGATAATATTTGCCATGCCATAACGGCTGCAAAGCCCTTTTGTGTAGATGTTAGCAGTGGAGTTGAAACAGATGGACAAAAGGATCAAAGCAAAATAATGAACTTGGTTAGGAGTGTGAGATTAAATGGATAGAGGACGATACGGTATCTTTGGTGGACAGTATGTCCCTGAGACCTTGGTAAATGAATTAATAAGTATTGAAAAAAATTATAACTTTTACAAATCCAATCCCGAATTTAAGAAGGAATTATCAGCCCTACTGTGTGAGTATGCAGGAAGACCGTCTCTTTTGTATTATGCCGAAAAGTTAACAGAGGCCTTAGGGGGTGCACAGATATACCTCAAAAGGGAGGATCTAAACCATACTGGTTCGCACAAAATCAATAATGTCCTAGGACAGGTACTACTAGCAAAGCGTATGGGAAAAACAAGAGTTATTGCAGAAACAGGTGCAGGTCAACATGGTGTCGCCACTGCTACTGCAGCGGCTCTAATGGGTATGGAATGCGAGATATTCATGGGTCATGAGGATACCTGTCGACAAGCTATCAATGTTTTTAGAATGGAGCTCTTGGGTGCAAAGGTTCATAGTGTTATGAGTGGAACTCAGACTCTAAAAGATGCAGTAAATGAAGCCTTTCGCGAATGGACTACAAGGGTAGATGACACCTTTTATGTATTTGGCTCAGTAATGGGGCCACATCCTTACCCTGAAATGGTTCGTGACTTTCAGAGCGTAATTGGCATGGAGGTTAAAGCACAAATGCTTAAAAAAACCAGCCGCCTTCCAGATGCCGTTATTGCCTGCTGTGGCGGCGGTAGTAATGCAATGGGGCTATTCTATGATTTTATATCGGATGAAAATGTTAAACTCATTGGGTGCGAAGCTGCCGGCAAAGGTGTCCATACTAGTGATACCGCTGCAACAATTGCCACAGGCAGCATAGGCATTTTCCACGGAATGAAGTCGTACTTCTGTCAGGATAAATACGGACAGATTGCACCTGTTTACTCTATTTCGGCGGGTCTTGATTACCCCGGCATTGGCCCTGAGCATGCGTATCTTCATGATATTGGCAGAGCACAGTATGTTGCAATAACAGATGATGAGGCTGTAGAGGCATTTCGTTACCTGACAAGGACTGAGGGAATTATTCCTGCAATAGAAAGCGCCCATGCCGTAGCATATGCCATGAAGCTTGCTCCAACCATGAATAAGGACCAAAGTATTGTAATATGCCTATCCGGTAGAGGTGACAAAGACGTTGCATCAATAGCTAAGTATATGGGGAGGGATTTGTGTGAATAAGATATCGGATGCTTTCAAAGAAAGAAATGCATTTGTGGCATTTATAACTGCTGGTGATCCAAACCTAGAAACCACAAGTAAGTTGATTATATCAATGGCTGAAGCTGGTACGGATTTGATTGAGCTAGGGCTCCCCTTCTCAGACCCCGTCGCTGAAGGCCCTGTCATTCAGCGTGCAAGTCAACGTGCCCTTTTAGCAGGAACTACTACCGACAGGATATTTGATATGCTCTCTGGTATTAAAGGAAGTGTAAAAGTACCCTTGGCTATAATGACCTATATTAATCCAGTATTTAAATATGGGTATGAGAGCTTTTTCAAGAAATGCAGCGAATGTGATATAAGAGGGATTATTATACCTGATTTACCCTTTGAAGAGCATGGTGAGATACTTCCCTACTGCAGAAAATATGGTGTTTCTTTAATTTCCATGATTGCACCTACCTCAGAAGAACGCATATCAATGATTGCTACTCGTTCGGAGGGCTTTATTTACTGTGTATCCTCAATGGGTGTAACAGGTATTAGGAGTTCTTTTGATACTAAAATCAATGAGGTTATTTCATCCATCCGCTCCGTTTCAACCACTCCTGTTGCACTTGGCTTTGGAATATCCACTCCCGAACAGGCAAAGGAGCTTATTCAGTATGCTGACGGTATCATTGTAGGTAGCGCTATAGTAAAAATTATTGAAGAGCATGGTGAAGCTTGTATTGAGCATGTTTCCAGATATGTCAGTACAATGAAAAATACTTGTTTGAATTTGGACAAAAAAAGAGGTTAGTCGCTTACGACTAACCATGTAAAGGGGGTCAAAATGTATTTTGTGAGGTCATTTATATATTGACCCTTATTACAATTTTTTATACAAGTATTTTGAAAAATATTTTTTGCACTCTCGGACAATAATAAATTTAAACTTATTATATAGGGCAATAATAAGCTAATCTTATTATAAATGGGGTGTAAATAATATGGAGCTTCAGAATAATGTTCTTAACGCCGAATCATTGCATGAAGATAATTGCTTGAGCGTTGTGTCCTCTAGGCTAAAACCGGGGGAAGTTCTGATCTTGGATGTTGGAAATAACTATTATCATCAAAATGATAAACTATATGATATTTTATCAAGCAATGGGTATTATGTAAGAAAAACCTTGGTTAATGGCAGGAATCAACTGCTTGTTGCTCAAATGGATGAAAAACATAAGATGTATTGATATAAACTAAATTATTATTACCAAAAAGCTAAATAATCTTTAATAAAAGGGCTGTCATTAAATAGAAAAATCCTATTTATGATGGCCTGTTTTGCGTTATAAAACATGGGACCCTTCTAAATTTCTACTATTTATCTAAAGTTAAATAAAAATTTTAATTTTTTTAAAACTTTCTAATATTTGGTGTGTATATATGTATGTAAGCTTTAAAACTATTATATAAAAAATTTATGGGGTACTTAATGAGCTTGGAGATATCAGACCTTACCATAATAAAAGAATACAAAAAGAATAACAAAAAAGGCCTGGGACATCTTTACGAGAGGTACAACAAATATGTTTATTCAATTGCTTATAACTTCTCGGGAAATAAAGAAGACGCTCTGGATATCACACAGGAGGTTTTTATTTCAGCTTTTAAGGGGCTTGAAACCTTTGACGATAAGTATTCTCTTTTGCCTTGGATAAAGAAAATCACTGTTAATAAGTGCATAAACTTTAAGCGTGCAAAAAAGGAGCAAGTCTCACTAAATGAGACACTTCCTAGTGGAGATGAATTCTTGGATAGTCTTGAGTCTAGTGACGGAGTTGATAGTGTTATGGATTGTAAATTAACAAAGGTTATATTGCTAAGCTCAATAAATAACCTTGAAAATAAAACGAGAATGGCAATATTATTGCGGCATATGAAAAATATGAAGTACGAGGATATCGCCAGTAATATGAAAATTCCTCTCGGAACGGTAAAAACACTTATACATAACGGACGAAAACAGTTGAAGGAAGACTTGAGACAACAAGGGGTATGGGGAAGCTAAACTATCTATGGGTGGATTGTAGGAGACACTGAGTTGTTTAGGAAAAGCTTAAATAATATGAAACGCTGAGTTATTTATGAGAAAGCTTAATAGTATGGGGAGGCTGAAATAATGGGCTGTAATTTGATAGATACATCACTTTTACAAGACTATATAGAGGGTAACTTAGATTCTTTGGAAAGAACCTTTGTAGAAGCACACCTTAATATCTGCTCACATTGCAGAAAAGAGGCGGCAGAGATAAAGCTAATTATGTGGGATTTATCTGATAAATCAAACTATGATGTTGAATACCCACAGGAACTTACCTCGTTAGGATTTGAATTAATTGATAAGCTTTCAAAGGACAATAGGAGTACCACCACCAAAGTTTGGGATGCTCAAAAGCAAAGCCTCAAAAACTCCAGCGCATTTATAAGGTATTTACCCGGAGCAAAGCAGGCTCCTAAATTATTAAAAAAGGCGTCAAATGGTATAAAACATGGTGCTAAAGCTTTAATTGCCAAGTAGGCTAGGAGGAGAAGGCATGTTTATTATATTTATTATATTAAAAATATTGCTGTTTATCTTGCTAATCATTGCAATTCTGCTTTTAATGGTACTCCTTATACCTTTTACATACTTCTCCTGTGGAAGACGTTTAGATGATTTGGAGTGTAATGGTAGCATTAAATGGTTGTTTGGAGCACTGGGCATTAACTATAAATACGATTCAAACGGTTTAAGTGCATATATTAATATATTTTCAATCTCAAAACATATAGCAATTAAAAGCATGGCAGCAAAGGGTACCTCAATTAAGATAAATGAGTCCCAAAAAAGTAAGTCAGATAGTAAACGTATGGTTATTTCAGCTGATTTAATAAAAAGTATGCTCCATTATGCCAAAAAGGCACTTAAGTACCTTAAACCACGAGCTTTTGAGGTTAGGTTACGATATGGGTTTGAGGACCCATCTTTGACTGGCATGGCATGTGCTGCTGCAGGTATTCTTACAAGCGCTGCTGCACAATACGATATAGTGCTACATCCAGTTTTTGATGATGAAGTACTAGAGGGAAGTTTTTTGATTGGTGGAAGAGTTCAGATAATCCGATTAGTAGTAATAGGTCTGGAGTGTTTGTTTTCTAAGCCATTTAGAAATATATATATCAATAAAATTAAGCAAAAAATAAGAGGAGGTAATTGATATGGCTGCATTTGATTGTAGTGATAGCATCAATTTAATTTTTGAGAAGTTGGAGAACTTTTTTAAGACAAAGACTGTGGTTGGTGAACCAATACAAATAGGAGAGACTACTTTAGTACCTTTTATCAGTGTTGTCTTTGGAATGGGTAGTGGTGGTGGAAGTGAAAATGAAGATAAGGGGTCATCAGCTGGTGGTGGCGGTGCAGGCTCCGGAGCAAAAATTTCACCTACTGCAGTACTTGTTATTCAGGGTAATAAGGTTGAGCTTCTCCCTATCAAGAAATCCGGAGGTCTGGATAAGCTAATTGACATGGTTCCAGGTATTATCGACAAGATTGATTGCATGAAAAAAGGCCCTTCTACTGGTGAGGAAGAAGTGGCTGACTAAATATAAGTAGAAAGCAATAGGATAAATTTTTGCTTATCACGGGCTTTTAATGAGCTTTAATTAATCCGCTCAACGCTTTAACTTATATATCTTAAATAAAAATTTATAAATGGCATGTGATGAGAACTAAGATTGTATCAGATTCTTTATCACATGCCATTTTAATTTTGAATATATTAGTTTTATATTAGTCCGTAAGAAAGCTGCACTATGGTATAAAAACCTCCAGGGCTTGTTGTTTGAATTCTATTTTTGCAGGAAAATACTCTGATTTTTCACCGTCTAAAGTAATTGGAACCGCTGTATCACTAATTATTTCACATGTTTTTGACTTAATTATAATAACACTTTTGTTATCAAGGGACTCATGGTTAAGTACTTTAAAAAAAATGCTAGCTAAATTGATATTAGAACATTTTTTTAAGAGAATAATATCCATCAGTCCATCAGTAAGGTCAGCTTCCTTAGATATATTAGAGAAACCAGCAGCTTCTGTTCCATTAATTACGAGGAATAGAAGAAATGAACCTTCTATGTACGTATCGTCGGCTTTCACTTTTAAATCAAAGGGCCTAATATTTTTAATCTCTGTGATTCCTTTTAAATAGTATGCAAAGGGACCAAAGTTCTTCTTTAATTCATTATCAGTATTAAAAGATACATCTACAAAATTACCGCCCGCAAATGTACTAAGGAAAAACTGAGAATCATTTATGTAGCCAACGTCACTTTTCATCGTATTGCCCTGTAGAATTACATTTAGGCTTTCCCTGAGATTATATATACCTAGACACCTTGCATAGTCATTGCAGGTCCCAGAAGGAATTATACCCAATGGCAGGTTAATCCCATTCATAAGCATAATATTAGCAACATAGTTAATGGTACCATCTCCACCTGAAGCAATAACAAAGTGGTACTTTCCAGAATTTAAGGTGCTAATTAAGTATTCTGTATTAGAGTTCATTAATCTATATGGTTGGATCAAGATTCCCTTATCCTGAAAAGATGCCAATATGAAGTCTAGCTCGCTAGGAACTTTATGTCCTCCCGACATCGGGTTGTATATTAATAGTGCTTGTTTCAAACGAAAAACCATCCCTTCTTAAGTAACTAATTACCTTATATACAAATAACTTGTTTACTTTGTCAATATGTCGGAAAAACATTCATTATTAACAAAACTACTCATATATATAATACTTTAATATTATAATAAAATCAAACATTCCATACCAATTAATTCCTTGTATAGAACTTGCTTACATACCGAAACAGGGCTTCATACTAATTTTAGTTTAGTAATAATGCCCTGTTCCGAATTCACCAATTTAGTTTATTTTGGTACTACGCTCTTTTCAGCCATCTCAATGGCTTTCCTGACCATGTTACCGCAATCTCTTGATGAGACGGAGCCCCATCCCTCACTTGAAACTGTGTCGTAGACGCCAAGCTCTTTGGCAATTTCCTCTTTCAAGGCTTCTGACATATAACTCTTATGCCTACTCATGGACACTGCCTCCTTTTTAATGAAACAGCATGCATTCCATTTATTTAAATTGGTAAACAGTATTAGTTTGTTCTAAACAATATTAATTATTTAGGTAATTAATTGTAATAATTAAAACTGTCTGTACATGTTTTCCACAATACCAACAATTTTATTTTATTAATATATTAACTATTGACACAAAATATAGATATATATCGGTGAGGTACTAAACAACATTTTGTGTTTTATCAAATTTTAGTGATTATATTAGGGGTTTTTACCTTGTTTTTTTCCACACAAAACAGCTGTTCTGTGGAAAACCTGAATTTTCTCAACAACCCTGAAACACAGTAAAATTACATGTTGTATCATTATTTGAATATTTACATGTGGATATAATTTAAAAAATGTGGATAACTCAAAAAGTTATTCACACCACCTTTGAACAAACCAAAATTGTACTTTATTAGTATATATTAATTTACAACAAATATAAAAAAAGAGCTCTCCTCAGCTATTATTAGTAGCAGTAGCAGCGCTCTTTTAATCCACAGTTGCTATTCAATATTCATACTAATATCCACAGAATTTGCAGAATGTGTGAGTTTCCCAACTGAAATAATATCCACACCTGTTTTTGCAATATCTGAAATTGTCTCTTCTGACACGTTACCTGATGCTTCAGCCAAAGCTCTCTTGTTTATGAGTTTAACTGCTTCCGCCATCTGTTCATTTGTCATATTATCAAGCATTATAATGTCAACGCCACAGTCTAGTGCCTCTTGAACTTCTTCTAGAGATTCGGTTTCTACCTCTATCTTAACAGTATGAGGAATGCTCTTTTTTACAGCTTCAACAGCATTTTTAATGCCTCCAGCGGCAGCAATATGATTATCCTTTATCAATACCCCATCTGATAAAGAAAATCTATGATTAGAACCGCCACCACAGCCAACCGCATATTTTTCCAGTAGTCTTAGTCCAGGGGTAGTCTTTCTGGTGTCTGTTACCTTTACACCGGTTCCCTCTACCAACCTTACATACTTATTAGTCATTGTTGCTATTGCAGACAATCTTTGCATAAAGTTTAACGCAGTTCTTTCACCTTTAAGAAGTGCTCTTGTAGAACCTTTTACTTCTGCAATAATATCTCCCTTTTTTACAGCATCTCCATCTTTGATAAAAGCGGTAAATTCAACCTCCTTATCAAGTAAATAAAACACCTGCTGTGCAACGATAAGCCCTGCTATGACCGCGTCCTGCTTAGCAAGAAATGTAGCGCGCGTAACTGATTCTTCACTAATAATATTATCGGTTGTAATATCACCCAATGGCATGTCTTCTCTAAGTGCAGTCATAATTGTATCTGTTATATGTAATACATCCAATTTCATAATATCTATCTCCTTAAACCAAAATTTCTATACAGTCTCTTGTAATTGTTTTATTGATTTAATAATACTTCTTCTCCAATTTATGTCATCGGTATTACTAAAATCCGATCTATAGTGTGCCCCCCTACTTTCCTCTCTTTGTAAAGCCGCTTCTATAACAAGTCCAGCAACAAGTAGCATATTATCAATTTCTATCTTAGTTAGACTAAACCCAGGCAATTTACTACAATCGGCTTTTAACTGCTCAATAATCTCCGCTGCCTCAGATAGACTTTCCCTGTTTCTTATAATGCCCACCTTTTTTGTCATTGTAATTTGGAGCTTTTTCTTTATATCCTCTAGTAAATTGTCATTTAAATTTGATATATCATAATCTTCAAATAGTGTAACAGGCTCATAGTCATTTGTATAAGGCTTCTTCTCATTGATATCAGCAGCAATTTTATGACCAAAAACCAGTCCTTCCAATAGTGAGTTGCTAGCAAGTCTATTAGCCCCATGTATTCCTGTACATGCAACCTCTCCACATGCGTATAATCCGTGGACATTTGTACGCCCATGAACATCTGTGCGTATACCTCCCATGCAGTAATGCTCTGCTGGTGCTACAGGTATGTAATCCTTTGACATGTCTATGCCGTAGTCAAAGCAGGTCTTAAAAATATTAGGAAATCTGTTCTCAAGGTAATCCCTTGTTTTAAAAGTAATATCTATAAAGACATGGTCTGTGTTGGTATTGGTCATTTCCTGAAATATTGCACGAGAAACTACATCTCTAGGTGCTAATTCTCCTAATTCATGATACTTCTTCATGAAACGTTCACCATTTATATTCTTGAGCTGAGCACCTTCTCCTCTTACAGCCTCTGATATAAGAAAACTCTTATCTTGTGGCAGATAAAGTACTGTAGGGTGAAACTGAATGAATTCCATATCCATAGCTACAGCTCCAGCCCTTAGGCACATTGCTACCCCATCTCCTGTTGCAACTTCAGGGTTTGAAGTATGAGAATATATCTGACCAAAACCTCCTGTTGCAATTACAACGGAAGGAGCTCTAAATAACCTTATTTTACATGTATCTACATCGAAAACATATACGCCGTGGCATTTGTCATCTTTGACAGCTAGTTCGACTGCATAGCTTCTTTCATGAATAGATATATTGTCTCTTTCTTGTGCTACAGCAATAAGCTTGTCACATACCTCTTTACCGGTCGTATCTCCTGCATGAATGATTCTATTTACACTATGCGCACCTTCTCTCGTAAGAGCTAGTTTGTGAGCGCCATTTTTATCAAAGTTAACTCCTAAGCTGCAAATCTTCATTATATTTTGAGCAGCTTCTTGGACAAGTACCCAAACACTATTGTTATCACAAAGTCCTGCACCAGCAAACAAAGTATCCTTGAAGTGCAATGCGGGTGAATCATTCTTCTCATCTAAAGAAACAGCGATTCCCCCTTGTGCAAGAACAGAATTGCTCATTTCTAGTGTCTCCTTAGTTATTATCGCGATATCTTTATCAGAATTGACTTCCAATGCAGTGTATACCCCTGCAATACCACTCCCGACTACTACTACATCCTTGTTGATTACTTCTATATCCTGATCGTTTTTGTTGACTTCTTCCATAGTGGGAACCACCTTTCAGCCTTCAGTTTTTCTGAAGTATAACCTTTAGTTACAAACCTCAAGCATCCTGTTGAGACATATTGAAGCCTTTTCTATTATATCTTTATCTAAATTAATTTGGTATTGCTTATTAAGTAATGCATCATACACACTTTTCAATGATGTTTTCTTCATGTTTGGGCAAATTAGGCCGGGTGACATCAGATAAAAAGTCTTTTCTGGATTCTGTTGCTTTAGTGTATAGAGAACCCCCATTTCAGTACCTATAATAAACTTCTTTTCGTCAGAGTTTCTCGCATAATCAATAATCTGCTTTGTACTTCCAGCAAAGTCAGCTAACTCAACAACATCATTTCTACACTCAGGATGAACCAAAAGCTTAGCATCTGGGTGAAGCTTCTTGATTTCTTTAACCTCATCAGGCTTAATTTTATGGTGAGTAATACAATATCCATCCCATAGGATTATGTTCTTATTTGGAGCCAGCTTCTGTATGTATGTAGCCAGGTTTTTATCTGGAACAAAAAGTATGTCTTTTTCTTTTATGGAATTAATAATCTGAAGTGCGTTTGATGATGTGCAACATATATCACATTCAGCCTTAACCTCTGCACTTGAGTTTATGTAACATACTACTATAGCCCCGGGATACTTCATTTTTACTGCTCTCAGATCTTCAGCCGTAACCATATCCGCCATAGGACAACCTGCATTTATTTCTGGCAGTAGTACTATTTTTTCTGGTGAAAGTATCTTTGCACTTTCTGCCATAAAATGCACACCACAGAATACAATTGTATCTGCAGTACTCTTAGCGCAATACTGGCTTAGTGCAAAAGAATCACCTACTATATCTGCAACCTCCTGTACTTCGTCCACCTGATAATTGTGTGCCACTATTACTGCATTTCTCTCTTGCTTCATTCTGTTTATATTTTCAATTAATAAATCTTTATTCATTGTTTCCTCTCACATATGTATTTTGCCTTAAAATACGTTTTATTTCTGCATTTATTTTAATACTTATAGGATGCTTTGTAAATGGTTTAACAAACAAAAAGAGACCATCTTGTAGGCCATTTTTTGTAATTTATAGTAAAAGTGCTATGAAAAAATATCCCGAGGTCTTTTATACTTATTTTTATAGCGAAAAGCTGGGACCTAAACATTGCCACTATCTTTTAAAATTTATTGCTATAAACCCATTTCTCATTATATTCTCTAGATGTTCTCTATCTATCCTCATTATATTTTCTACTTGTTTTCTATATTTTCACTATAATAAAACAAAACCCCATGCTATTAACATGAGGTCTTGATATAAATCTGGCAGATTCCTACTTTCCCAGGTCGTCTCCAACCAAGTATCATCGGCACTAGGATGCTTAACTGCTGTGTTCGGTATGGGAA
>JAEXOY010000036.1 GCA_023439045.1 Bacillota bacterium
GTACTTGCTATGTAACATTATATAATCCAATTACAAAAGAAACACGAACATACCACTCTAATTATGATTTACATCTAATTGAACAGGCATATATAGATGGGTTTAAATATTTAACGCCACCAGAGAAGAAGGGGACGGAGAAAACTGATGAGGCAATTGAGAAAGCTCTCTTGTTGACTGGTTCATTTGAGGGTGGAGGGTTTGTTAATGTCACTGGTAACTTTGATGGAGCAGGACTTTCAGTAGGTTTCTTTCAGTGGAACATAGGACAAGGAACACTGCAACCGATGTTAAAGGAGTTTTTTGATGACAATCCAGAATTGGCTAAAAAGATATTCGGAAGTAATTACGAGAGTGTTGTTGATATGTTATCTTCTTCGAAGTCTAGTCAAATGGCATGGGCTAGAGATATTAATAACGGTAAAAGGTTGGAGACAGAATGGTATAATCAATTTGTAACACTTTGCAAAACTACACAATTTGAACAGATTCAAAAAAATGCAATGCAAGAATATATTGACCAAGCATATAAAATTGCTAATGATTATAATCTAAAAACCGAAAGAGGATTGGCACTAGCTCTAGATATTTCTGTTCAAAATTGGGATGTTAATAATACCTCGAGATCAAACATAAAAAATAAAATTAAAAATGGTGCAAACGAGCAAGAAGTTCTTAAACTTTTAGCACAGGCAGCGGTTGATAAAGCAAATTCAGATTTTAAAGCTGATGTGAAATTGAGAAAATTTACGATAGTAAATGGTACTGGGACTGTTCATGGTAAATATTATGATATTAATAAACAATATGCAATAACAGATGCAAAATATAGATAAAGTGAAAGAGGGGACGAAATATTGAAAAAATTAAGTAGAATTATTGTTGTCATGTTTATACTATTTACTTTGTTATGTGCTTGTAGTTATAAAGAGCTTGAACAAATCAAAAAAGTGAGTGTTGCTGTTGAAACAAAATCTAGTAATTACAATATTAGTGATGCATCAGCTTTAGAGAATAAGAGTTCAGCATCAGAATCAACATCAAATGGTGAATTGAACACTATTATTTCTTTGTTAAATGAATCCTTAAACGGTATTAACAATAAGAATTTCACGCATGATGAAAGAATTGAAATGACAACAAGATTTTTAGAAAATCTTACAAAACTTCTTGAAACTAAAGAGAGCACTAAATTAGGTGATGAGGATTTGCAAGAAGCTTTAGATTACAGTATAGTCTCTAAAACTAAAACCAAAGTTGTTGGTAAGTATAATGTAAGAATTGTAAGATTCGATGGTTTACCTGATCTTTTTGGCACATTAGAAAGAAAGTGGACATTTATTCAGTGGTGGAATGATAAGGAGATACATTCACAAATCCTAATTAATAGAGGAGCCGAGGTAGTAGATGATTTCGTAGTTACTAATATTAAGAGTTTGCCAACAATTATTTTAACAGGATATCTTACAATGTATAAGCCATTTCCAGTATTTTTGTCTACTTGGCAACTTAATGACAACAAATGGGGTAAAATAAATGTATTTAGTAAGAATATCACAAAAAACAATATTTGGAGACTAAGTGTAGCAGATAACAGGCTTTCAATTAAGAACATAGGTAATGAGGAAATTACTGTGGAGGTTAACCAGAAGGAGAATGGATTTTTAGTCTATAGTGAACAAAACCATAAGGAGAAAATAGAGTTAAAACTTGAGAATGAACAAATAATGTTCAAGTAGACATTTGTACAACTGCACTGCAAAACGTTTAATTTAACTGTTATATACTTGTTGTGAATTGAGGGGGCTATGAATGCAACTAACTCTAAAGAATTATACAAGTGTTATTAGGTTTCTCGACCACCCAACTGACAGATAAATAGTAAATGTGACCACCTAACTAAAACAATTACCCCCAGCACTGCCAGTGGTTGTGCTTAAGCGCGGGTCTCTTGCGACCACGTTCCTTTATCCTGGTGTGTCCAGCTAAGCTGAACTTTTCTAGTTGGTGAAAGTCCAACCACGGTAATTGCCAAAAAGCCGTGTAGAGGTGACGACATGTACCTAAAGTAACGTTGGGAACTGGAGAGACACTACTTAAACAGCAAACGCTGTAAAGAGCAAACTTATAAGTTCAAAAGATAAAGAGTTTTTTCCAATAGGTAAATATTTCATAGAAAAATGTAGCAATGGGGAAATATTCAAATCGTCTAGAATATGTTATAATGACTGATATCATGACAAACTTGTAAAGGTGAGATTTTGAGTATAAATCCTGTAAATATAATATTGTTGTTACCGGTTATTATTATTTTGGTAACATCATTTTTTACCCCTTTTACAATGGATAGGATTGAGAAGGGCGTATATAGAATTTTTAATAATATAGAGTTTATTTTTGCACTAATTGTTGCATTATATCTGACCAAAGGAATCTTCTTTGACAGAAGCAATGCTTTTTTCCAATATGTATATGATATCTTGCCCGCTACAATAAAATCGAGTTTAGCAGTAAACAATGTCTATACTTATCTTTGCGCTGCATTCATAATACTGTTGCTGGTTGTGATGCTATTTCGGCTCATTACCTACCCGATATACTCAAGATGGCTAGATAATTGGGCTCGTGGCATTTACCGTGTTATGGGGAAACTGTCACGGTATACTAAAAGAGTCATATCCCTTATTTGCAGTATCCCTGGAGCATTGGTGGCATTAATATGTATTAGCTTTATACTATATTTTGTAAACTACTATTTTACTATTCCCGGATTCTCTAAATGGACGAATGATTCGGTAGTATTAAATCGTGTATATGATACTGCGCTTAAACCAGTAATTAACGCGGATATCGTTAAAAAGCTGCCAGTAATAATAAATGATAGGTTTAGAAATGGTGAAACTGGTAGTAGTGGCGTAAACCCAGAGCTAGCTGATAATATACGGAATACCCTTGATAAATACAATATAAAGGTCATTCAATACTTCAATGGTGTTACTTTAGATGAAGCAATTGCCACTACTCCTGAAATTGATAGCTTTGCAAGGGAACTTGTTGAGGGTGAGACAGATGATTATAAAAAGGCAAAGATAATTTATAAATGGATAGCATCAAACATAGACTATGACTACCAGAAGGCAAAGGAAATTGTAAATAGGGCGAGCGAAACTGAATCGGGATCAATTATTTGTTACCAGACTAGAAAAGGAATCTGCTTTGACTATTCAAGTCTATATGTTACAATGTGCAAGGCTGTCGGGGTAAAGGTCAGATTAATAACAGGACTGGGCTATAGCGGCCTTACCTGGGGTGACCATTCATGGAATCAGATATACAGCAGTAACGATAATAGATGGGTAAATGTTGATTGTACTTTTGGTGTAACAATGAACAA
Source organism: Bacillota bacterium (assembly GCA_023439045.1). Taxonomy (GTDB): domain Bacteria; phylum Bacillota; class Clostridia; order Acetivibrionales; family DSM-1351; genus Ruminiclostridium. Next base: position 3,395 of record JAEXOY010000036.1, read on the forward strand.
TTTTGACAACGCTAACTTCAATTTAGATCATAAAGATGCCCAGATTCAAGGTGAGTGGGCTTCAAGCCCCCTAACTAATGCGGAGAATTAGGCAGACCAGTAATTTAAATTGTTATTGTAAAGCGTTATAATCATGATAGCTATAAATCAAGTACAATACTTTAATAGTTACAGCTTCTTTATTAAGTACAGCACTTTAATGAATTCAACGCCTTAATAAGTAGTACTTTTACTAAGTAAGATGCTTTTGCATTAGTTTAGCTATGATAATACTTTTTTGGTCAATGGACTATTAATATATTGAATATTTTCAAAGGTATAATTCTCGTATTCGTGTGCATGAGGCTTGTCATTGCAATCAGAAAGTCTTGATAAATCTGTTTTGCCGCACATTTTATGCTTATGGCCATTTTGAGTTTTTTTAGGGAAACCGGTAAAGCCGTAGTAGCTATGCAAGTGACCATTATAAGAGGTTGTACCACTATAAAAATGGAAATGCATAATACCTATTCCGATCATATAATCTGTATGACCAAAGAGCTTATGGTTTTGCTGTGTCTTTTCATTTGTATGAAAACTATAAAAGTGATAGTGATTATGCATAGCATGCCTCCTTGCTATTATTGGTTTTTAAGTGTAGAATTGTCTCTTAAGTAGCATTTGGTCAAATTGAAACTTTTATTTATGAAAATTTATGGAAAAAAGTTGTGAGGACTTTATATGTCAAGAATTTTTAAATCAATATTATGGGTATTAATATACTCCGCCATATACTTTATTATAAGTATAGTTGTGGGCATAATTGCAAGCATTTTTATTTTTGTATTTTATGCTATTTCATATGGCGTAGCAGCAACTGATGTATCGACAATTGAGAAAGTAATGTACTCCTACATGGGACTATTACAGTTTATTTCTTATCTAATAATAATGGGATTAATTTCTATTATCATTTATGTTAGGACAAAAAGAATGGGGGAGAGTCTTTGGATTCGTAAACCAAAGAAAAACATTGTTTTACCAGTTATTTTTTGTGCAATTTCAGCCTCCTTTATAGTACCAGTGGTGCTACATTGGCTTACTGTTATATTTCCGATGGATGGGTTGATGCAGCAGTACTCGCAGTTGATGGAAGACATGGATTTTGGTAATCCTTTTATAAACATGCTCCTAATAGCAGTATTTGCTCCTATATTTGAAGAATTCTTTTTCAGGGGTGCTATATACAGAGAACTGCGTTCATCGACACCTATATGGGTTGCGATAGTACTGCAGGCATTAATTTTTGGTATTTTTCACATGAACGTGGTACAGGGTTTATATGCCTTTGGGCTTGGTATAATTTTGGGGCTTGTGTATGAATGGTCACGTTCATTATGGGTACCTATTATATTCCACGCTGTTTTTAATGCAATTGGCACTAGCGCAGATTATATACCAATATTCAACAATGATATCGTGGTTTATATTCTAGCAGGATTAAGCGTTATTGTAATGGTATTTACACTCAAATCAACAAGAAAATATCGTAGGCTTGGGTAAAAATGGTGACATATGGACAATAAAATGATATTATTATAAAAAGTGTACATTTCGGGGGTGGTCATTATGAAGATTTCGTTTTCTACACTTGGGTGTCCAGGTTGGAGTTATGAGGATATTTTATCTACTGCCAAGGACCTTGGGTTTAATGGTATTGAAATTAGAGGTATAGGGAATGAATTGTATGCACCAAAAGTAAAGCAGTTTTCTCCTGAACATATTGAAGCTACAAAGGAAAAGCTTGCAAAAATGTCAATCCAGATTCCGTGCCTTACTTCTGCATGCTATTTGTTTGATGAGCAAAATATCGACAAGCAGATGAAAGAAGGAATGGATTATGTCGAGCTTGCTTCAAAGTTAGGGAGTCCATACATAAGAGTGTTGGGGGATGCTCAGCCCCATGCTGGCAAGGTTAATATAGATTTTGTTATTGAAAATCTAAAGAAATTAGCCGCTTTTGCAGAGCAAAAGAATGTAAAGCTTCTGATAGAAACAAATGGTTTTTTTGCAGATTCACGTGTTATGAAGAACTTGCTTGATGCTGTTGACAGCAAAGCGGTAGCTGTTTTGTGGGATGTTCATCATCCATTTAGATTCTTTAATGAAAAGGTTGAAGATACCTATGAGCTTCTAAAAGATTACATTGAGTATGTTCATGTAAAGGATTCGGTAGTTATTGATGGCAATATAAAGTATAAGATGATGGGCTATGGGGACGTTCCTGTCAAGAAGGCTATTACTATACTAAAGGAAAATGGATACAAGGGATACATTTCTTTAGAATGGGTTAAGCGTTGGTGCCTTGACCTTGAAGAGCCTGGAATAGTTTTTGCCCATTATGCAGGTTATATGAAGAACTTAATATAATTTAGAAATTTAATCTTTTAAGGGCGGTCAATATGGCTGCCCTGTATTTATTTGAAATTATTGTAAAACATAAATACTATATGTTCAATTCGAGAACTTAATTGAAATTGTGATAGTGTAAAGTGAGTTATGATAAAACAGAGTAAGTTGATTTTGGGAGTATATCGGAGGAATTATTATGAGAATGTACGATATAATTGAAAAGAAACGAGACGGTTATGAACTCTCAGATCAGGAGATTTCATTTTTTATTAAGGAGTATACAGCTGGTAAAATCCCCGATTATCAAGCGGCAGCACTACTTATGGCAATCTACCTAAAAGGCATGAATGAAGATGAGACAGCTAGCCTTACCAATTTTATGGCACATTCGGGAGATACGATAGACTTATCAGTAATACCTGGTGTTAAAGTTGATAAACACAGTACAGGGGGAGTGGGCGACAAAACAAGCCTTATATTAGGACCAATAGTAGCTGCCTGTGGAATTCCCGTTGCAAAAATGTCTGGGCGAGGGCTTGGTCACACTGGGGGTACTATTGATAAATTAGAATCAATACCAGGCTTTAATACAGCAATATCAAGAGAAGCCTTTATAGATAACGTTAAACAAATAGGGATTTCTATTGCGGGACAAACGGGTAATTTGGCGCCTGCTGACAAGAAGCTGTATGCACTTAGAGATGTTACTGCTACGGTTAGCAACATTTCATTGATTTCGAGCAGCATAATGAGTAAAAAGCTTGCATCGGGTGCAGACAGGATTGTTTTAGATGTCAAAACGGGCAGCGGTGCATTTATGAAGAGTCTTGAAGACTCTATAGAGTTGGCTTGTGAAATGGTCACAATCGGTAGAAATACCGGCAGACATACGGTTGCAGTAGTTACCGATATGGATATTCCTTTAGGTAATGGCATCGGCAATTCAATAGAGATTATTGAAGCTATTGAAACCTTAAAGGGTAAGGGGCCTTCGGACTTACAACAGGTTTCCTTTTACTTAGCTGCTAGAATGCTAGAGCTTTCCGGTTATGCAGAGTTCGATAAGTGCCTTTCAACTGTAGAAGAAACGGTTAAAAGTGGAAAAGCGTTGGACAAATTATCTCAGCTCATCGAAAAACAGGGGGGAGATAAGCGTGTAATAGAGGATTATTCTCTGTTCCCACAGTCAAAATATACATTTGAATATAAAGCAAAGGTGTCAGGATATTTTGAGGCAATGAAGACAGATAGTATAGGTATAGCTTCACTTGTGCTAGGAGCTGGCCGAGAAACAAAGGAAAGCAGTATTGATTATTCTGCCGGAATAATACTGCATAAAAAGACTGGTGAAAAGGTTTCTGCGGGTGAAACGGTAGCAACGCTTTATACCAATTTACAGGATAAATTATCTGAGTCAGCAGAGATTCTGGATAGAGCAATTACCATATCTAATGATAAACCTGTCCAAAAGCCTTTAGTGCTCGCGTTTGTTGACAAGGATTGTAATGTGCAGAGGTTTTAAATATATTTGAGAAAGGTGTTTAATTACGGAAATGACATTTGATTACGCTTCATATAATGTGCAAAGGCTTTGACAACACAAAACTGTAAGAGATGAAATTATATATGGGTTAACAAAATATTTGCTAAATAACAGAATATACGATAGATATTTTGCATAGAAATTTACTAGGACAGATTGTTTTTTATAATAATTGGAGGGAAACCTGGTGAAAAACAGAGGCAAAATATCTATTTTTCTTATAGTAACCATACTTTTATCAGTTTTGACCTGTACAGCATATGCAGATTCAAATGAGCAGGCAATTGAGGCTTCTGCAAAATATGATGTAGCAACAATCGACAAACTGGTAAGCAAAACAAATGTTATGGATTTAAAAGCAAAGTCGGCAGTGTTAATTGATGCTGCTTCAGGTAAAATACTTTTGGAGAAAAACAGCCATGAAAAGCTTGCAATTGCAAGTGTTACCAAGATTATGTCTATGTTATTAATCATGGAAGCTATTGATTCTGGTAGACTATCCTTTGATGATAGAGTTTCGGTTTCGGAATATGCGGCTGGAATGGGAGGTTCACAGGCGTATTTAAAGCCGGGTGAAGAATTCTCTGTTACAGAGATGCTTAAAGCATTAGCCATTCACTCTTCGAATGATGTAACGGTTTCAATGGCAGAAAAGGTTAGCGGTAGTGAAGAAACCTTTGTAGCAGATATGAATCAAAAGGCAGCGGAGCTTGGAATGAATGATACAAAATTTCTTGATTGTACCGGCTTGAATGATGATGGATATTCTTCTGCACATGATGTTGCATTAATGTCTAGAGAGCTGCTTACAAAGCATCCCAAAATTGTTGAGTTTACAGGTAAATACCATGATACCTTCAGAAATGGCACCTTTTCATTAGACAATACAAATAAGCTGGTTCGTTTCTATCAAAATGCAGATGGCTTAAAAACAGGGTTTACAAATAAGGCAGGCTTTAATCTTTCAGCAACGGCTAATAGAAATGGTCTGAGACTTATCTCAGTAGTGCTTGGAGAACCGGATTCAAATACAAGATTTGCTGAGTCCAGAAAGCTTTTGGATTTTGGATTTGCTAATTTTGAGGTAATAAAAATGGATCAAAAGGGCAATCTCGTTGGAAACATTGAGGTCAAAAAAGGTATGCAGCTTAGAGTAGGAGCAATGTATGGTGCTGACACCAGCGTTTTGGTCACAAAAGGTGAAAAAGGAAAAATTGAGCGCGAGATTGCTCTTTCCCCGGGGCTAGAAGCACCAATAACAATGAATCAAAAGGTCGGAGAGGTCATATATAAGCTAGATGGTACAGAGATTGGAAGATATGAGCTTGTAGCAAGTCAGGACGTAAAAAAGGTATCCTTTCTAAGCCTATTTAACAGAATGCTTGTAAAGTGGTTCAGCGTGAACAGAAAGTAAGGTTTATTCTTAACTAGATCAATAGCTAGTATGATAGAATAAAAAAGCTTCTATACAATAGTATTACTATTATGTAGAAGCTTTAAATTTGTATCTAGCCATTGTTTCAAGCATATTGATAAAGTGCCAAACAAAATTCTTTTATAGTTAGTAAGGAATTGTATCAATCATATTCATAAAGTACAAACTAAAATTCCTTTATAATTACCTAGCAATTGTTTCAATACCAATTCTATAGGATTGAGTTACAGTGTATTTTCCAATCATAATATATAGTCTATAGAATAAACCGCTGTAGATAAGAAAAAATATACAATGCTGGTGTTCTTATTATAATGCTAAACACATTAGTTACTGCTAATATCAGGAATACAAACATGCTATACTGCTCCATTATTGCAAATATTCTATACTTCCAAGTATTTATCAGATTTGATAGTATTGCATAGCCATCAAAGAATGGTATTGGAAGCAGGTTTAAAACAAACAGTATCACATTAATAAATGCTGAATACGTAAAAACATCTATTATTGTTGAACTTAATGATGAGTATGAGTTTACAACACCTGTAACAATTAGTAGTTTTAATATAAAAAGAAAAACCGCAGCTACTATTAAATTCATTACAGGTCCCGCAGCGGATACAAGGATATGGTCTCTTCGCGGTTTTCTGAAATTACGGGTATTAATCTGAACAGGCTTAGCCCAGCCAAACCCAACAAGTAAAATAAATATAAATCCTATCCAGTCTATATGCACCCTTGGGTCAAACGAAAGCTTGCCCTGCATTCTAGGGGTTCTATCTCCAAGTTTGTCTGCTACAATTGCATGTGCATACTCATGAAAAACAAACCCTACCAATATTCCTGGAACCGACATTAAGCCAGTTATTAAAAAATCAAACATCTATAATCCTTCCTTTCAAAAGAAGTATAACCCAAACACCAAAATATTAATTTATTTATTCTAACAGATTACACAAATTCAAGCAATACCAAAGCATAGCGACGATGATAGCTTAATATATGATACAATCTATACATATAAGTTAGTGCAAATATAAAAATTAGTGCATCTATAAACAATTAGTGCATCTATAAACAGTTAGCGCATCTATAAACAATTAGCGCATCTATAAACAATTAGTGCATCTACAAACAAATTAGTGCATCTATAAACAATTAGCGCATACAAGATTAATACATACGCAATCTATAACAATACTTATGAACCATCCTTATAAATATACGTACACTTGTAATTATTGACTGTTTTATGATAATATTATTTTCATGTTAGCGTATATTTCCCGAAAGGATTGTAATACATCAAATGGAGAGTTCTCTTACAAAGGCTTGTACACTAAAACTAGATAATTTTGAGGGTCCGTTTGACTTGCTTTTTCACTTGTTTGAAAAAAACCAGGTAAATATATACGATATACCAATAAACGATATAACTGATCAGTATTTGGATTATCTATATGCCATGCAACAGCTGGACCTCGAGGTAGCAAGTGAATTTCTTTTAATGGCCGCAACACTTTTGCATATCAAGTCAAAAATGTTGCTTCCTGAAAAGAAGGAACAAAAGGAAGAGGAGCTTGACCCTAGAGAAGAGCTCATAAGACGACTTGTTGAATACAAGAGGTATAAACAGTTTACTACCGAGCTCAGAGTTTTAGAAGAAAAGTGGGACAAGTCAATAACAAGGCTTCCGGAATCACTAGAGATCCCTGTAAAGGAAGATTTGCTTGAACTGGACTCTCAAATACTGAGACAGCAATATATCAACATACTAGAGCGCAATAGAAAGAAGATTAATGTTGGGGCCAAAAATATCACCAAGCTTATAGAGCATGAAAAGGTTTCTCTTAGAAGTAAGATGAGAGAGGTAATAAAACAGCTAATCAGTAAAGTTTCATTTAAATTTTCTGATTTGTTCTCACTGAAAAAGAAGTCAAAGACTGAAGTAATAACAGGGTTTATGGCCATACTTGAACTGGCAAGAATGAAGAGGGTTACTTTGGAGCAAAAAAATCAGTTTTCTGATATTAACATTGTAAGTTGCCATGAAGATAATAATGAAGATTTTGCAGAACATCTTGACGATATTAAGGAATTCTAATCGACTTAGATTTTAGCTGTTTAACAATTATTTTTTACCAATTATGTTTTTAGTAATTTTGTTTTTAATAAATATGTTTTTATCAAATAATAATTTTGCATTTATATATTGAGGGATAACAATGGAAATTACAACAATTGAATCAATTATTGAAAGCCTGCTATTTTCTTCAGGTGACCCAATAGCATTGGACAAGATTTGCGAAATATTAGAATTGGACAGAAAAACAACAAGAAGTATTCTCAAAAACATGATGGATAGCTATAGCACTGCAAACAGAGGCTTTATTATCAGGCAGCTTGATGATAAGTACCAGCTGTGCTCAAATCCTGAGTATTTTGAATACGTATCAAAGCTGTACCAGATCAGACAAAAGCAATCGCTGTCCCAGGCAGCATATGAGGTTTTGGCTATAGTTGCCTATAATCAGCCAGTTACAAGAGCAAAAATTGAACAAATAAGAGGCGTTAACTCTGATAGCGCAGTAACCCGACTGCTCGAAAGAAATTTGATAAAGGAAGCAGGCAAATTGGACGTGCCTGGCAAGCCTAGACTGTATGAAACAACTGAGGAGTTCTTGAAATGTTTTGGTTTCAAGTCGGTAAGCGAGCTTCCTTTACTAGAGATCGAGGATTTAAGCGAGTTAAATATGGAGCTTGCAGGAGAAAGCCAATTGAGCTCACCTCAACAAAGTAATGAAATCTCCAAGGAGAATTAGTAGTTGGGGCAACTTAATTAACAATCTTAAAATTTGTAACTAAGACACATTATTAATAGCTAAAGATATGCCTGATTAATTAGTAGTCTCAAAATCAAAATATATGTCAACAATAACCATGGGAGTATTTATAAAATGAAGCCTATGGTTATTTTTATTTTGCTGGTCTTTGAGTTGTTAGTTTTTATACTGTTTATTCTAAAGCTTACGGTAGGAGTTTCCTATACGTTATCTAATAGTACTCAAAAGTTGGTTTTGACCTTTTATTTCTTTAGGCGAAGGCTTATAAAAAGCTTGCAACTATATCCAAAGAGAGCTGTAACAAGGAAGCACAAAAAGAAGAATGTTAGATCTAATTTTATTAAAAGGAAGTTAGACAAAGTAGAAGCAAAACTAAAGGAGCAGTCAAAAAATCTTAAGCCTAATGCAATTATAGAGATACTAAACGACTTGAAAAAATTATACTTTAAAGAAATCAGGTCTATTCTACGCAAAGCAATTGTCATTTTAGATTTCAGATTAAAACTCAAAGAAGGTACAGGCGATGCAAGTCACACTGCACTTTTATATGGTTTTCTTTGTAGCATTGTAGGTGTAATTACCAGTACTCTTTTTAATGAATTTAAAACAGAAAATAAGCAGATAGACATAACGACTAATTTCAGTGAGAAGACTATAGAAGCTGACTTTAACTGCATACTCAGCATAAAAATTGGCAATATTATTTTGGTAGGAATTATATTTCTGAAATGGATAATTAAAAACATAAAAGGCGGTGATAAGTTTGTCAAATCATCCAATAGAAGGACTTATGACAACTGCAATGCAAAGCATCAAGGAAATGGTTGATGTAAATACAATTGTAGGAGATGCAGTACAGTCACCAGATGGGACAGTAATAATCCCAATTTCAAAGGTAAGCTTTGGTTTTGCAGCCGGTGGTGGAGAATACTCAGAGCCTATTAAGGGACTAGAAAATTGTACTAAGTTTCCATTCGCAGGCGGTAGTGGTGCCGGAGTATCAATTAACCCCGTTGCATTCATGGTGGTAGGCCAAAATCAAGTAAAGCTTCTGCCAATAAATATGTGTCAATCATCCTTAGACAAAGTAATTGACCTGGTACCTGGGCTTATTGAAAAAGCAAATGAATTGCTAAAATCCAGAATGGATAAATCAAAGAACACAACTTCCGATGTAGATGATTATCGTGAAGAAGAATAAGCAGTGTATAGCCTTGGCAGGAGATACTTTAAAATACATCCTGCCAGGGTAGTTTAATAGACAGTCAAACTGTCAAAATACAACTTGACTGTACATAGTTACAATATTAAAATTACCTTAAACATAATACCGAAAGGAATAATCATGAGATTGCAAAAATACCTTTCTCAGTCTGGCGTAGCTTCTAGGAGAGCCTCTGAGGAAATGATAAAACAAGGGCGCGTTTTTGTAAATGGTAAGGCCATTACTGAGATGGGCTATATTGTTCTTGAAAATGATTGCGTCGCAGTTGACGGTACTATAATTTCAAAAAGTGAACAAAAGGTTTATCTTATGCTTAATAAGCCTGTAGGCTATGTTTCTACAGCAAAGGATCAGTTCGGTAGACCTACTGTGATTGATTTAGTAAAGGGTATAAAGCAAAGACTATACCCTGTTGGTAGACTTGACTATGATACTTCTGGCTTAATAATACTCACTAATGATGGTGATTTTACATATAGTCTAACCCATCCGAAGCATGAAATAGACAAGCTTTATGAAGCTACTGTCAGTGGCCACCCTTCAGACGAGGATATAAAAAGGTTTGAAAATGGATTAAAAATCGAAGATTATCTGACCTCCAAAGCTCAATTCAAGGTAAAGAGTAAGCTTGATAACAGAACTATTGTTGAGATTACTATTCATGAGGGCAAAAATAGACAGGTAAGAAAAATGTGTGAGGCCATAGGACATAAGGTACTTAGCCTTAAAAGAATTGCTATTGGAGAGGTAAAACTGGGAGATTTAGAAGAGGGTAAATGGAGAGAGTTAACGGTAGAGGAGCTTAATCTACTGGGTAAGATTTAAGCTTATCTAGCGATATTCATCTTTTTAACAGCAATAATTAGTATTAAAATAAATGCTTGTTAGTAATTAGTAATTATATATTGAATTAACCAAACAAATTAATTTGTACTGCTTTGATATTTACGGATTAACCAATTAAATTATATTGAAGTAAGATATTATATTTAAGTAATCTATAATATTGATTTAGGAGAAAACAAATGTGTATTATAAAGAATTCATTAAATCAGGCTCATAGTATAGTTGAAAGTATTGTAAAGCCTGGAGATGTTGTTATTGATGCTACAGCTGGCAACGGAAACGATACTCTTTTTCTCGCAAAGCTTGTGGGTCAGACGGGAAAGGTTTATTCCTTTGACATTCAAGAAAAGGCAATCAATGCTACTATAAAAAAACTTGAAGAAAACAATATGCAAGATAATGTTGAGCTAGTACATTCTGGCCATGAAAATATATCAAAATATGTTCACTCAAGTGTAAAAGTTGTAATGTTTAACCTTGGATATTTACCTGGCGGAGATCACAATATTGGAACTCGGGGGGATACAACAATTGAGGCGATCAAAGCTTCTCTTGACCTGCTAGTAGTACATGGTATTTTGTGCATGGTAGTATACTATGGAGGGGATAGCGGGTTTGATGAAAAAAATGAGGTTTTAAACTATATTGAGTCTATTGATTGCAAGAGATTTACTGTTATGAAGACAGAGTTCGTAAATCAGATAAACTGTCCTCCGATACTTGTTTGCATTGAAAAGCTTGCATAAGGTATGTTATGGTTTTTAGTTATCGGTCTGATTTTTATGATATCAACTGTATATGTAGCTATAAGTGAACCCAAAAAAGTAACTAATCACTAAGCAAGGGTTTGCTAAGTTAAGTGAAATACAAATAGAATTTAAGAATTGTACTAGAATTAAAAAGCTTCTACATAATAGTTTAACCTATTAAGTAGAAGCTTTTTAATCTAAAATTGTTAACCACATAGTTATGTCAATTAAACTCAAAAAGTATTTTTACTTATATTGAATATAAATAATTCTTCTGAAAATAATAATTATGAAAAAACAAAGGAGGTATTATTTATGCCATTAGTTGGAAGCTCACTTCAAGACTTTAAAGTACAATCATATCACAATGGGGAGTTTAAAGAGGTTTCTCTAGAAAGTATAAAAGGGCATTGGTCAGTTTTTGTATTTTATCCTGCTGACTTTACATTTATCTGCCCTACAGAACTCGGTGACCTTGCAGATAATTATGAAGAATTTAAAAAAATAGATTGCGAGGTATATTCTGTTTCTACTGATACACATTTTGTTCATAAGGCGTGGGCAGATACTTCTGATACTATTGCAAAAATTAAGTACCCTATGCTTGCAGACCCTACTGCAAAGCTTGCCAGAATGTTTGATGTACTAATAGAGGAAGAAGGGTTAGCTCTTCGAGGTACGTTTATTGTAAACCCCGAAGGAGTTATCAAAGCAATGGAAGTCAATGACAATAGCATTGGACGAGATGCGCAAGAATTGTTGAGAAAAGTTCAAGCTGCACAGTTTGTTGCTAAGCATGGTGATCAGGTTTGTCCTGCTAAGTGGAAACCAGGAGAAGAAACACTCACACCAAGCCTTGATTTGATAGGTAAACTATAAATTGTTACAGGAGATTTTGCTGTAAAACAGTGTTCTATTGCTGTTTTACAGCATTTTTTTAGAATATAGGAGTTTATAAGTTTTAGAGTGTTACAGAAGTGCAAGATAAAATAGTAAAATAAGCACTGAACGGATTTGCGAAGTAAATTTTCTTAGAATGGAGTTTTATATATGAGTAATCAAAAATATGACCTTATTATACTGGGTAGCGGCTGTGCAGGACTTACAGCAGGTATTTATGCAGGGCGAGCTAGGCTTCATACATTGATTTTAGAATCAGGAAAATTTGGCGGACAAGCAGCCACAACCCATGAAATTGGAAATTATCCAGGAGTACCTGACATAGAGGGTTCTAAGCTTATGGAGAAAATGCTTGAACAAGCAAAGTCCTTTGGTACTCAATTTATACAAGCTAATGTTCAAAGCGTTGATTTATCAGGTGAAATTAAGAAAATTATAACTGATAACGGTACACTTGAAGCATATGCAGTAATTATAGCAACTGGAGCAACTCCAAGAAAACTAGGCTTTGATGGGGAAGAAAAGTTTCGAGGGCGAGGAGTTGGCTATTGTGCAACGTGCGACGGTTTCTTTTTTCAAGACAAAGATATTTTTGTAATTGGTGGAGGAAACAGTGCGGCTGAAGAAGCACTGTTTTTAACCAAGTTTGGTAAAAAAGTTACTATTCTTGTGAGAAAAGATGCATTCCGATGCGAAAAATCAATTGAAAACAAAGTAATGTCGCACCCAAAGATTGAGGTAAGGTTTAATACCGAATTAATTCGTGCATTTGGTGAAAATTCGCTAAAGGGAGCAGAACTAAAGAATAACAAAACTGGCGAGGTAACAACCTATAACGTTTCAGAAGAGGATGGAATATTTGGCATATTTATTTTTGTTGGTTATGAGCCTGCTTCAAAACTATTTAGCGGACAAGTAGATTTAGACGAAGCAGGGTATGTTAACACAAATGAAAAGTTGCAGTGCAGTATACCTGGTGTTTACGCAGCAGGAGATATTCGCCTTAAAGAATTACGTCAGTTAGTTACAGCCACATCTGACGGTGCTATTGCTGCTGTTCAGGCAGAAAAATACATCTTAGAGTACAAAGATAAAAATGGTATAAAGGATACTACTCCTCCAGTTGCACAGCAACATGAAACTACAACAAAAGGTTCTAGCAGTTTAATATCTGATGATCTCTTTTCACAAGTAAAGCAGGTTTTTTCAAAATTACAAAATGAATGTGTTTTAATTATGATGAAAGATGAACACCCAAAATCAAACGAGTTGGAAAATTTCCTTTCTGAATTATGTAAATGTAGCGATTACGTAAAGTTAAAGGTATATCAAAAGGATGAGTGTCCCGTATCCTTTGAACGCGGCCCTGCGTTTGCCATATGTGGGAAAGATGAAAATGATAGCGGAGTAAAATTCAGCGGTATTCCTGCAGGACATGAATTTAACTCATTAATTCTAGGAATATATAATTTTGCAGGACCGGGCCAGGCACTAGATGACACAATTAAACAACGCATTTCTCAAATCAATAAGCTTATAAAATTACAAATTTGCATATCATTATCGTGTCATTTTTGTCCTGACGTTGTTATATCAGCCCAACGAATTGCAATACTAAACACAAATGTAAGTGCAGAAATGATTGACATTGCATTGTTCCCTGAATTTAGAAGTAAGTATAACATTATGAGTGTACCGGCTTTAATTATTAATGAAAAAGATATTCTATTTGGTGCTCAAACCATGGAACAAATTATAACTGCTATTGAAAAGGTATAAAATTATGAAACATAAATATTCAGCACGTGCTTGGATGGTTCTATTGGGAGTAATACTAATAAGAGGTTTTGCTGGTGGTGGTATTAACCTTACATCGGGTCAATTCCTAGCTCCTGTTTCGGAAGATATAGGTGTTGGCATTGGCAGTTTGTCAGTTTATTTTAGCATTACTTCCATCGCCCTTGTGGCCTGGCTTCCCATAGCAGGAAAGCTAGTAAATAAATACGATGTTCGTATATTGGCAATAATAGCTGCTGTATTGCAAGCTCTGTCCTTTGCTGCCTTTGCGTTTTTAAACAATGTAATGGGTTGGTATATTCTTGCCGTTCCACAGGCAATGGGGGCAGCAATACTTGTAAATCTTTTGGGCCCTATTCTTATAAATCGTTGGTTTCCTCAAAGCACAGGATTTCTCATAGGTATCCAAATGGCATTTGTAAGCTTATTTGGGGCCATAATACAGCCATGGACTTCCGATTTAATAGCAACAAGAGGTTGGAGGACAGCTTACTTTGTTATAGGCGTAATTACGTTTATTGTAGTTTTAATTTCATCAATTATTTTCTTACACAACCGTCCTGATAATGCTACTTCAAAAAATACGTCTCAAGCAAAAGCCAAAGGAGAAACTCTAAGAAAAACTCAAGAAGAAACTCTTGGAGGAACTCAAGAAGAAACTCTTGGAGTAACTCAGGAAGAAACTCTTGGAGGAACTCAGAAAGAAACTCTAGGAACAACTCAAGAACAAACCCAAGAAAAAACTCAAGCACAACAAAAACTATCTGAAGGTATACAAATCTCTGAGAAAACTGCTATACGTTCTATATCCTTTGGAATGCTTTTAATTTTTATGATAGCAATGACAGGAGTTGCTGTTTTTTCACAGCATATTCCTACTTACGGAGGATTAATTGGGTACAACATGGCACAAATTGGTACTGCACTTTCTTTGACCTCATTAGGCAGTGCAGCGGGTGCAGTTGCAATAGGATATATTTGCGATAAAATTGGCGGACTAAAAACATGTTATGGAATTATTGTCATATGGATTATCTCAGTTATAGGTCTTTTAATTAGTCCAAAAGGTTTTTGGCTATTTGCAGGTTCTTCATTTTTACACGGTTTTGCCGCATCAAGTATATTTGTATTAGCCCCAATTTTAACATTAATTTTTTACGGTAAAATGGACTACGAGAAAATCTTTGCAAAGATTTCTATGGGGGCGCCCCTGGCATCTATCTTATTAATTCCTGCCTACGGGTATATTTACGATGCTACTTGCAGTTATTATTTGGTGCTATTATCACTTATACTATTACTCATCATTGCAGCAACATGTATAGCAGTAGGGTGGAAAAAACGATGCACTAAGGAAGGCTGTGCTACATGGAGAAAGTAAATATTAGGTTATACCATAGTATGGGACAGTGAAATTTCACTGTCCCTTTTAGTTCTTACATAGCTTTATGTAGTTTTAATATTTAACTTGATGAATTTAATAATTATATAAGAAGCACTGTAAACGCAATCTATTTTATATTCTTTTTGCTTTTCTCTAAAATTCCACCGACTTGCTCCAGATCTTATAGCAGCATATAGCTACGTGCGTATAGCTATTATTTCAACTTAGCAAAAAATATAGTAGTTGCAAAAAATTGGGTAATGTTTTATAATTATTTTAAATTAGTACCAGGTAATAACATCATATTACAATTATAATCATATATTAATTTGTAACTGATTGATATTACTGAGTTATATTATTGAGAGGTGATAATATGTCACAAGCAGAGAAAATACAAAATCTAATATCTTTGAAGAAGCAGATTTCCGTTGGTGGCGGAGAAGATAAGATTGCAAAAAGGCATGATGAAGGAAAACTTACAGCTAGAGAGCGCATAAATCTATTATTTGATGAAGGTAGCTTCGTTGAAGTTGATGCTTTTATTGATTCGCGTTGCACTGATTTTGGAATGCAGAAAAAGAAGCTGGCAGGTGACGGTGTTGTAACTGGTTACGGTACTGTTTTTGGACGAACTGTTTTTGTTGCTTCACAGGATTTTACTGTAATAGGTGGCTCCTTGGGTGAAATGCACGCAAAGAAGATTACAAAGGTAATGGATATGGCTCTAAAAATGGGGGCTCCGTTTATAGCAATTAACGATTCCGGAGGAGCTAGAATTGAAGAAGGGCTTGATGCTCTATCAGGATATGGTGACATATTCTATAGAAATACCCTCGCTTCAGGCGTTATACCTCAAATCTCAGTAATAATGGGACCTTGTGCGGGTGGAGCAGTTTACTCTCCGGCTATTACTGATTTCATTTTTATGGTTGAAAAGACTAGTCAGATGTTTATCACCGGTCCTCAGGTAATAAAGTCGGTTACTGGAGAAGATGTTACTGTTGAACAACTTGGAGGCTCAGATGTTCACACCTCTACAAGTGGTGTGGCTCATTTTAAATGTGCTACTGAGCAGGAATGTATTGAGGACATCAAAATTTTGTTAGGTTTTATACCTGACAACAATGTGTCGGAGACACCATTTTACGGTATATCGGATGACGCTTCAAGATTGGTTGATAAATTCAATAGTATTATTCCCGAAGAATCTAATAAACCTTATGACATGTATGAAATAATTGAAGAATTTGTAGATAACGGTGAGTTCTTTGAAATACACAAGAACTTTGCTCAGAATATGATTGTTGGCTTTGGAAGACTAAACGGTAAGACAGTTGGTATTGTTGCAAACCAACCAAAGATAATGGCTGGTTCACTTGATATGAATGCTGCTGACAAGGCTGCAAGATTCATCAGGTACTGTGATGCATTTAATATTCCACTTGTTTCACTTACTGACGTTCCAGCATTCCTACCGGGAGTGGCACAGGAGCATAACGGCATTATCAGGCATGGCGCTAAATTGTTGTATGCTTTTTCTGAGGCAACAGTGCCAAAGGTTAATGTAATACTCAGAAAAGCTTACGGCGGAGCCTATATTGCTATGAATAGTAAAACTATTGGAGCGGATATGGTTATGGCATGGCCATCAGCTGAAATTGCTGTAATGGGCCCAGACGGTGCTGCAAATATTATTTTTAAAAAAGAAATAACTGCATCAGAAAACCCCTCTGAAACTAGAAAAGAAAAAATTCAAGAATATAAGTATAAGTTCTCAAATCCATATGTTGCTGCAGCAAGGGGATATATTGATGATGTAATAGAACCTGCTGAAACTAGAAAGAGAGTAATTATGGCATTAGATATGCTATCTTCCAAGAGGGAGAACAGACCTTCAAAGAAACATGGCAATATACCATTATAAGATGGCAATATCCCACTGTTCATGGCAATATCACTTAATAAGAATTACGGTTACCAAGGTTTAATAGAAGGTATACTTTAAAAATGCATTATTAACAAGTAATATTTTTCTTAAGTACGGTTATTAAGGAATAATCTTAAAAGTACAGTTAACAAGGGTTAATGCAACTTCTTCTAATTTAATAATTATTAGAAAGTAAAAGAAATAAATTTGGAAAGGACTGATTATATGAAGAAGCTATTAGTTACGGTTAATGGCATAAAATATGATGTTGAAGTTGAAGAGGTAGGCGGGCAAAAGACTGTTGCAGCACCTGCTATGAGGACTACAATGGCCGCACCTAAAAAGTCAGCACCTCAGGTTGTCAATACAACACAACCACAAAACGTGGGAACAGGCAGCGTAGTTGCACCAATGCCTGGAACAATTCTAAAGCTTAAGGTTTCACAGGGACAAGAGGTTAAGAAAGGGCAGGTGCTGCTCATTCTTGAAGCAATGAAAATGGAAAATGAGATTACAGCACCTATAGACGGTAAAGTTGCTGCTATATATGTTGAAGTGGGAAAATCAGTCTCAGCTAGAGAGGTTATGGTTCATATAGAATAATTATAATAGGCTTTATAAGAATTAGCTAGAGCTTATGAGATAGCTACTTATGAATTAGCTAGAGCTTATGAAATATCTAAAACTTATGAAATAGCTAAAACTTATGAAATAGCTAAAACTTATGAATAGCCAGAGCTTATGAGATAGCTAGAGTTATGAGATAGCTACTTATGAATTAGCTAGAGCTTATGAAATATCTAGAATAGTAAAGCTAGTTATGTTAATTAAGAATTAGCTGATTTTATTCTACATAATATCTCAGCAATGAAGAAAGGAATGATTATATGGCTAGACTAAAAATTACTGAAACGGTATTGAGAGATGCACATCAGTCACTCATTGCTACTCGTATGAAGACTGAAGAGATGCTTCCCATTATAGAAAAGTTAGACCAAGTAGGTTATCACTCACTTGAAGCATGGGGTGGAGCAACCTTTGATGCCTGCATGAGATTTCTTAATGAAGATCCATGGGAAAGACTGAGAAAGATTAAAGCTGTAGCTAAGAATACCAAGCTTCAAATGCTGTTAAGAGGGCAGAATCTTCTTGGATACAAGCATTATGCTGACGATGTGGTAGAGTACTTTGTTCAAAAAGCAATTGCAAATGGAATGGACATCATAAGAATATTTGATGCTCTTAATGATGTTAGAAATATTGAAACAGCCATAAAAGCCTGCAAAAAAGAGGGCGGTCATGCCCAAGGCTGTGTATGCTATACCATTAGTCCAGTGCATAATCTAGAGCTATTTGTAAAGGACGCAAAGCAGCTTGAAAGCATGGGAGCTGATTCCATATGCATCAAGGATATGGCAGGCTTGCTGATACCATATCAAGCATTTGAATTGGTTAAGGCATTAAAAGAAAGTGTTAAAATACCCATTCAGCTTCATACTCATTATACAAGTGGCACTGCATCAATGACATACCTAAAGGCTATCGAAGCAGGGGTTGATATTGTAGACTGCGCTATTTCTCCGATGGCTTTAGGCACTTCACAACCACCAACAGAACCATTAGTAGCATCTTTGAAGGATACTCCATTTGATACAAACCTTGATTTAGCACTGCTCAGTGAGATAGCAGATTATTTCAGGCCTTTGAAGGAAAAATATATTGAGAGTGGGCTTCTGGATGTAAAGGTAATGGGCGTTGATGTAAATGCTCTTATCTATCAGGTTCCAGGAGGCATGCTATCAAATCTTGTTTCACAGCTCAAACAGTCAAATGCTCTAGATAAGTATGAGGAAGTATTAAAAGAGGTGCCTAGAGTAAGGGAAGACTTCGGTTATCCTCCTCTAGTTACACCAACGAGTCAGATTGTAGGAACACAAGCTGTACTAAACGTGATAACAGGTGAGCGCTACAAGATGGTTCCTAAGGAATCCAAGGGCGTGGTAAAAGGTGAGTACGGAAAAACTCCAAAGGCAGTTAATGCCGATATTCAAAAAAAGATTCTTGGCGATGAAAAGCCTATAACAGTTAGACCTGCTGACCTAATTGAGCCTGAACTGGATAAAATTCGTGAGCAAATAAAGGATATGATTGAACAGGACGAGGATATTTTATCCTACGCATTATTACCTCAGGTTGCAGAAAAATTCTTTAATTATAGAAAAGAGCAGAGGAGCAAACAACCAGAGAATACTTCACTAAACAAAAACGATAGTGAGGTAGCTGCTGTCATTAGCGCTGCTGTTGCAACAATTGCAGAGCAGGATGGCACACAATATAGTATTACCAATATTAGCAGGTCAAATGACTCAGTTCAAAATCGTTGGAATTTATATGGAATGCTTGATAGATTTAGAACAAAGCTTTAATGTTTGATAAAGATTAATATATCTTGATTAATAATAGCTTTAATGAATTAATTTATAAAAGGACTGGACTTATGCGCTATTGCATAAACCAGTCCTTTATAACCAAAGAGTAATAAAAACTATGCCTGAACTGTTCTTTTGACAGCTTTTACTTCGAAGGTTTTAGTTTTCTTGTGAAACATATATGCAAATGCAGCCAGACTTGCAACGGCAGCAGTTAAGCTTGCTGCTAAAACTATATTTTTGGAAACACTTGAGTTATTTTTCTTTTTCAAAAAGATCCCCCATTTCTGTTTGCAAGTAGAATCGTCTTATTACATTTTAACATTTTTTATCAAATCTTTCAATCTGCTTTTTGAGCAACGCACTTCAAGTGTATATAAACGGAGCCATTTCTTGATTTATCTAATGTAAGCTTTTTAACCTTGATTCCTTTTTTGATTCTTTTACCACACCTGAGGCAAATAAAATTATAGCTATCCAATATTTCATATGAAGTGGTAGGGGAGTTATCTTTGATTTGCTGCCAACTGGGCCAGCCTACCTTACAATGAATTATCCTGTTATCGAAATCAGAATATATCCATTTCAGTAGCTTATGAAAGTGAAATGGATATTTAGTAAACTTAATATAATCACTCGGTACCCCTAAGCTAATAGTGTAGAGTTCGAAATTTTTTTCTACAACTTCTTGTATTTTCCCGGTTATCTGAGTTACATACCAGCAAAATCCATTTTTTGATAGGTATGTCTTAAGCTTCTCAAACATATATCCACGGCAAATTTCTATTGTTTCATGAGGCATAACACTAAGTATCTCAAATGCACGTGTTGTTATTTCTACAACATAATCAAGATATAGCTTCTTTTTGAAATTTTCCAAAGAATATAATTCAACAGGTATAATTTCAAAGTAGTATTCATTTGCTTCTGGTCTGTAAAAACCAATACATGTACCTCCGACGAAGCTACCGCTTCCTGCATCATCTATCTGAATCATGCTGCTATCCTTAGAAATATTATAGTGTAATGAGGTCAATAATTGTAAATACTAAATAATAATAAATAGAATTATCCTTTTTATTATTAAAAATATATAAAAATATTATTATCATTTTGTATATATAAAATCCAATTTATTCGAACCATTTAAAAATGCAAGCACTTGCTTTTTATCCTGCAAAACGGTAATATAATAAAAAGAACTAAATCATTATGTAACTATGATTTAATATGAAATTTTTGGAGGAAGTATGAATACAAATCAAAAAAGTAGCAATGATCTGATTGCTTTGATAAATCAGAAGTATGATAATTTTAGTAAAGGTCAGAAGCTTATTGCCAACTACATACTTAAACATTATGATAAGGCCGCTTATTTAACTGCCGCTAAGCTTGGCGAGATAGTTGGTGTAAGCGAATCAACTGTAGTTAGGTTTGCAATAGAACTTGGTTTTGATGGTTATCCTAAACTTCAAAAAATTCTTCAAGAACTTATTAAGAGCAAACTTACAGCTGTACAGAGAATAGAGGTTTCTTCCAACAGAATTAATGAAGATAACATACTAAAGAGTGTTTTGCAATCGGACATGGATAAAATTAAAATTACACTTGAGCAGCTCAACCACGACCGTTTTAACGATATTGTTGAGACTATACTACATGCAAACAGAATATATATTCTTGGGGTCAGAAGTTCAGCACCGCTTGCAAGTTTCTTGGGATTTTATTTCAATTTGATATTCGACAATGTTAAATTAGTGCATACTACCAGCGTTAGTGAGATGTTTGAGCAGATAATTAACGCACAGGAGGGTGACGTTGTCATAGGTATCAGCTATCCTAGATATTCTAGAAGAACTATTAAAGCAATGCAGTTTGCAAAGAGACAAGGTGTTAAGGTAATTGCAATAACTGATAGTGAGGAGTCTCCTGTAGCACAGTCTGCCGATATGGGGCTTTATGCAAGAAGTGATATGGCTTCCTTTGTAGATTCATTGGTGGCACCGCTCAGCGTAATCAATGCATTAATAGTAGCTGTCGGAATGAGAAGAAAAAGTCATGTATATAATACCTTTGAAAAGCTTGAAAAGATTTGGGATGAATACCAGGTATATGACAAGAGTGAACAGGATAATGAGGGAGCTAACAGATGAGCAAAGTAATTGTGATAGGCGGCGGCCCCGCAGGAATAATGGCTGCCGGTATTGCTGCAAAAAACGGATCGGAAGTACTGTTACTTGAGAAAAATGAAAAGTTGGGTAAAAAAATTCTTATATCAGGTAAGGGTAGATGCAATATTACTAATGATACCGATATAGAAGGACTTATTGAAAATACACCTGGAAACGGTAATTTCCTGTATTCTGCTTTTTATACATTTTCAAATTATGATGTAATATCCTTTTTCAATGAAAGAGGACTAGAAACAAAGGTTGAAAGAGGAGGGCGAGTTTTTCCAGTGTCCGATAAAGCTCAGGACGTTATGAAATGCTTGCTTGATTTCCTCAAGGAAAATGGAGTTGAGATTCACTCATCATGTACTGTTAAAGAGATTCTTTCAGATGACTCAGGCGTTAAGGGAGTTAAGCTCAGTGACAATAGTGTAATAGAAGCCGATAGAGTAGTGCTTGCTGTTGGCGGAATGTCATATCCAGGTACAGGTTCAACTGGAGACGGATATGCTATGGCAAGAAAACTAGGACACACAATCACACCTCTTAAACCATCTTTGGTCCCGCTTATATGTAAGGAAAACTGGATACCCGAGATGCAGGGGCTATCTCTTAAAAATATAGAGGTACATTTTAGAAATTCAAAAAATAAAACCTTGTATACTGACTTCGGAGAAATGCTTTTTACCCATTATGGGGTATCAGGGCCAGTTATATTAAGTGCTAGCAGGCATTTATTGGATTATGATTTTAAGGATATAACCTTATCAATTGACCTCAAGCCAGCTCTCTCAGACGAAAAGTTGGACGAAAGGATTCAGAGAGACTTTGATAAATATTCGCGTAAGCAATTCAAGAATTCACTGGACGATTTGCTTCCGCAAAAAATGATTCCCGTAATAATAAAGCTATCAGGTATTTTGCCGGACAAGCCTGTAAATCAAATAACTAGAGATGAAAGAAAGCAGCTTGTTTATCTTCTAAAGAATCTAGAAACTACTATTTGTGGTGCTAGGCCAATAAAAGAGGCAATTGTTACAGCTGGGGGTATTAAGACAACTGAAATTAACCCTTCTACTATGGAGTCAAAATTGATTAAAGGTCTTTATTTTGCTGGTGAAATTATAGATTTGGACGCTTATACTGGTGGATTCAATCTCACAATTGCTTTCTCGACAGGTTATCTTGCTGGTATGAATTGCGGAAACTGAGGTTTATGTTGGTATCACCAGAGGATATAAATTTGAGGGAATAAGGCTGACCGGAGAAAATCTGATTGGCCTATTTTTTATTGTATTTATGAGAAGGTTGGGAGTAGAATAGATGCGCCAGCGACACAGATTTCTTATTGGCTGGATTTTGTAGGTTCGTTGATTGTTGCGGTCTATTTGATTTGGTGTGGTGTACGTACGATTCTTCAAGCGCGTAATAACGTAAGAATAAAAGATTGCTAATTTTCACATTATCCAGAATTGGATTTGAAAAGTATTATTCATCTGCCACCATCAGAAACTATAAACTTTGGGAAATTTGCGTATTACACCTACTAATTGAGCATATTAATATATATAGAATTATTAACATATTTATATATAAAATATTATCATTAGAGGCAAAAAAATGAAAGTAATAGCTTTTAGATTTAAAAGTATTAAAAAAATTACAGCTGGAGAACAAAAGCCCAAATTAGCTTCGTACGAGAATATATTATCTCGAATACTATTTGTATGCTTATTAGTATTGGTAACTGCTCAAGTAACCTTGGCTATCCCTACAGTAAGGCAAAAGCTTAATTTGGTTGATAAGAGCATCGGGACCCCTCTTCAACAGGATGAATATCTTTATAATCAGGGGCAGCTTACTCTTAGTATTATGGATGGAAATGCTGACCCAATGGTAAAAATTCTTGTAAATGGTGATGAAGTTGCTTTCTTTGAAAATAGCAGTATGGCTATCAATGTTAAAGAAGGGGATGTAGTTGAGCTAGATGCTTCCTCAAGTCCCATTGAGCATCTGATTAAGATTACTTCGCTTACCTCCAATATTGAAAGTAAATGCATGGGAGCATATACAGAGGTAAACTCAAATATAAAACGTCTTTTAAAGGTAACTTTTAAATAATGCTTAGAATTAACGTGAAAAGTTGTGTTAATTATTAAAAACCTATATAATTAATATAGGTTTTTTTGATTTACTTTTAGGTGTAGAGAATAGTACGAAAGGATAAAATAAATGAATATTACAAGCGATAACCATGAGTTTGGAAGTAAGGAAATAGCTTCAGCAGCTATAAAAATTGCTTTAACTCCTGACCGTATGGCTGAAAAAAAGCTTCAGAGTGAGCTTATGAAAGCAGGTATTAGCACCGCAGCAGTTGATTATGGTGGTGAATTTATTACTTCAGTCATGAAAATTGTAGAAAGAGCAGTTGTTTCTTCTAAACGAGAAGGCGTTATATCTGAGCACCATACCGAAGAAGGTGCCGTTGCAGGAGCTACGAGAGAAGCACTTTCTCAAATTATGCCTAAGGCAATTGGACTCAATGTTGGTGGTAAGATTGGAATTGCTAGATATAAAGACCATATTAGTGTAGCTATTTTCTTTGGTATTGGATTACTGCACCTCAATGAAGTATCAATTGGTCTAGGACATAGGGTTGTGTAATAGTTTATAAACTAACAATTATTATATATGGGGTATAAATGATGAGCGTACGTGCTGTTAGAGGTGCTACAACTGTTGATGCAAACACTCGGGAAGAGATATTACAGGCAACAGCTGAATTATTAAAAGAGATTATTGAGAAAAATGATATAAGCAATGATGATGCTATTAGTATGGTTTTCACATTAACAAATGATTTGAATGCGGTATTTCCAGCTTTTGCTGCTAGAGAACTTGGATTTACCGACATATCACTTATGTGTATGCAGGAAATTGATGTTCCCGGAAGTCTTGCGCAGTGCATAAGAATTATGGTTCATTTTAATACAGAAAAGAGAAATAGTGAGTTAAGACATGTTTATTTAAAAGGTGCCAAGGTCTTACGGCCTGATATAAATAAATAATATTTTTTTAAGAAGGGGAAGACTTAAAATGCCAATCAATATTGCGATTGACGGACCTGCTGGTGCAGGAAAAAGTACCATAGCAAAGAAGGTTTCTGCTGCACTGGATTTTATTTATATTGATACGGGTGCAATGTATAGGGCGGTGGCGTTAAAGGCCATAAGAGAGAATATTGATACTAAAAGTCAAGAAATGTTATCTGAGATAGTCAAAAATATAGATATTACGCTTTCTCACGTTGACAATACTCAGAGGATTTTTCTAGATGGAGAAGATGTATCTGACCTTATTAGAACCCCAGAGGTTTCTGTTGGGGCGTCAAATGTTGCAGTGTTTCCCGAAGTTCGACTCAAAATGGTAGATCTACAGAGAAAAATTGCAAAAGACAAGGATATTGTTATGGATGGAAGAGATATTGGCTCTTATGTATTGCCCAATGCCAATCTCAAGATATTTCTTACAGCATCTGTTGATGAGAGAGCTAAAAGAAGGTACATTGAATTAACTCAAAAAGGTCAAAATGTTTCTCTAGAAGAAGTAAAGAAGGATATGATCTTTAGAGATAATAATGATTCCAGCAGGGCGTTTGCTCCATTAGTAAAGGTTTTAGATGCTATAGAGGTTGATACTACAGCTTTATCTATTGACGAAGTAGTGGAAAAAATATTATATTTATTTAAGTATTATTCAAAAGAATAATGGCATTGTAAAATAATTTTGTTTAATTACAATGCTGCAAGAAAAGTAAGAAAAGGTAAAGAGGAAGTTATGGAATTAGTAATTGCAAGTACAGCGGGTTTCTGTTTTGGTGTGAATAATGCAGTTCAGATAGTGTTTGATCTTGCTAAAAATTCAAACGACAGGATTTATACGCTAGGTCCTATTATTCACAATTCTCAGGTAGTAGACAAGCTAAAAGAATATGGTGTATCTGTTATCAATAGTCCCTTTGATGCAAAGGAACCATCAAAGGTTGTCATTCGAGCTCACGGTGTAACTCCAATGGTTATAGAACAGCTCAAGAAAAACGGGCACGATGTGGTAGATGCCTCTTGTCCTTATGTTATAAAGATTCATAAGCTTGTCGCAAAGCGCTATAAGGAAGGCTATAAAATTATTATTATCGGAGACAAAAACCATCCTGAAGTCATTGGAATTAACGGTTGGTGTGATAACTCTGCTATTGTTATTAATAGTGAAGAAGACGTTTTTAAGCTTCCCGATATAAAAAAACCTATATGTGTGGTTGAGCAAACAACATTTATTCGTGAAAAATCTGAAAAAATTATCCATTGTTTAAATAAAAGGTTTGAAAATGTTCTAAAATTTGATACAATATGTAATGCAACAGATAAAAGACAAACAGAAGCTGATCAAATTTCTAAAAAGGTAGACATGGTACTTGTTATTGGTGACAAGGATAGTTCAAATACAAATAAACTATTTGAGATTTGTAAGGCTAATTGTCAGAACACGTTTAAAATAGAAACAGCCGAGGAAATTCCTTCGGTTGATATAAAAAAAATTAAAAAAATAGGTATTACTGCGGGGGCGTCAACACCTGACTGGGTAATCAAGGAGGTTATTCAAAAAATGAGTGAATTAGATAGACAGGATTTGGAGATGAGCTTTGCCGAAGCATTTGAGAGCTCACTAGTTACTTTGACAACTGGTCAGATAACTAAAGGAAAAATTATTGGTCACACAAATAATGAAGTATTTGTTGACATGGGGTACAAGTCAGATGGAATTATTAAGATGGAAGAATTCACTGATGACCCAGATTTTAATCCTGAGAAATCACTTAAAGTTGGGGAGGAAATTGACGTATTTGTTGTAAGAGTTAACGATGGCGACGGAAATGTACTTCTTAGCAAGAAAAAGGTTGATTCTTTTAAGGGCTGGGATACAGTTGAGAAGGCATGTGAAACAAAGACTCCATTAAAGGTTAAGGTTACTGAAGTAGTAAACGGGGGAGTTATCGCAAACTATATGGGAGTAAGAGTATTTATCCCTGCTTCTCAGATTAGCGATCGTTTCGTTAAGGATCTTCATGAATTCAACAATCAGGTTCTTAATGTAAGTATAATTGAATGCAACAAGCAGAAGAGAAAAGTAGTTGGTTCAGCTAGAATTCTTCTCGAAGAAAAGAAGGAAACTGCTTCTGCTGAGATTTGGAATAATATCGAGGTTGGCAAGGCATACAAGGGAGTTGTTAAGAGCATAATGGACTTTGGTGCTTTCGTTGATATCGGTGGTGTTGATGGTCTTGTTCACCTTTCAGAGCTTTCATGGAACAAAATCAAGCATCCTTCTGAAGTAGTAAGTGTTGGAGATGCTGTAGATGTTTTTGTTCTTGAATTTAACAAGGACAAGAAGAGAATTTCTCTTGGCTACAAAAAGCAGAGTGACAACCCATGGAACAAGATAGCTGAAAAGTATGAGGTAGGAAATATTATTACTGGTAAGGTAGTTAGACTTGTACCATTTGGTGCTTTTGTGGAAGTAGAAGAAGGCATTGATGGGCTCGTTCATATTTCACAAATCTCAAACATGAGAATAGGGAAGCCAGGCGATGTTCTCAAGGTTGGTCAAGTTGTTGAAGCTAAGATTACTGAACTTGATAATGAAGCAAAGAAGATTAGCCTTAGCATAAAAGAAGTAAATCCAATTGATCCTGTAAAGAAGGACGAAGAGGTAGTTGAAGCAAGTGAAGAAGCACTTCCAACAGAACACAAGGAAGAAATGACTAACACTATTGCCGACAACATTACAACCGAAGAATAAAATATTAAGAGCATTTTAGAGGGTGTACCTTCAACTAGGTACATCCTTTAATTAAATTTATACACAAAGTACTATCTTACCTTTAGAAAGCTCAAGGAATTAATTAGTGACTAGTTACGAGATATTTTAAACAAGTATTATTATAAGATGTGGTTTTTGCAATATTTATAGCACTTACAAAGGGGGCAATCACAATGGATTATGAAGGCTTTAAACATGAAATTTTCAACATGACAAAAATAAACCTTACCCTTTATAAAGAAAAACAAATGAAACGTAGAATTGATGCTCTGATTAGGAAGAATAATTATGATGAATATAAGACTTATGTTGCTGCTCTAAAAACAAACAAGGAGTTGTTCAACGAATTTATCAATTATCTCACTATTAATGTATCAGAGTTTTATCGTAATCCCGAGCAATGGTCAGTACTTGAAAATGAAATACTTCCTATGTTACTTTCTAGGAAAAAGAAGCTTACAATTTGGAGTGCTGCTTGTTCTACAGGTGACGAGCCATACACTCTAGTTATGGTATTAAACAAGTTTTTACCTTTGAACTCAATTAAAATACTGGCCACTGATATTGATCTTGGCGCTCTTGACAAAGCTAAGACAGGAGTATATATTCCAAAAAGCTTAGAGAACCTTCCTAAGGAATTTGTACATAAGTATTTTAATATGCTAGGCGATAATTATGCAGTCAAAAATGAAGTTAAGAATTGTGTCGAGTTCAAACAACACAATCTTTTGAGAGATCCATACCCAACTAATATTGACCTTATAGTGTGTCGAAATGTCTTGATTTATTTTACCGAAGAAGCAAAATCAGAGATATACAAGAATTTCAATAAGTCACTAGTACACCAGGGAATACTATTCGTTGGAAGCACAGAGCAACTTATTTTGGCTAACAAGTATAACTTTAAATCAATAAAGACTTTTTTCTATACCAAGGACCAAGAAAATTTTGATTATTCGGCTTTGGGGTGATATGTGGTTAAAAGCTAGTATGTAACTGTTAAAAACAATAATGGGAATTATAAATAGAGTTTTTATGGTTTAGAATAATAGCATGTAAAAATTCAAATGTACTCATTTTGCTATATATTTTGATTAAGATATTCTTGACATGTAAATACTATATGGTATAATTTAGGTAGAAATAAGTGTGCTAACACTCAAAATCCGAAACTAATGCGTAACTTGTGGGTACGTAAGTTGGCAAGCAACAGAAAAACTTGACAGGAATGTAAGACATATGGGCTTACGGTTGGCGGACAACAGAAAAATTAGCATTTAAAAAAGAGTATGTCTCACTGCGGTGTGTCTACTCTTTTTTATTAAGTTTTTACATAATAAGGAAATAATTGCATGGACAAAAAAGATGCTTTAAGAATAATTACTACTTGTGCTAAAAAATATGATGAAAATCTAGAAGGAAATAATCTATTAATTATATCACTTTCAAATAAGGCTTTAAATCATATAGAGATTAAGTTTTTAGGTAGTAACTTTTTGCATCTTACTGGTGTGTCTACTAAGTTCAAAGCTAGCTCGTTCTATAATAAATGTATAAATGGGAAATTATCTATTGATGATTTTGGAATTAAAACAGACGGTACTACTGTTCTTAAACTAACAATACTACCTAAGCTGATGGATTTATGTAAAAACACTAATATAATCGGGCAGTATAATGGTTCCAAGGTAAAACTATGTACTGATAAACTTGCAGGTAATATAGTTGGGTGCATGGGTTTGATTAAGCAAGGTCAGTATTATGTGCCTAACACTGCATTAAAAGAGGATATTAGGGATTACATATTTAAAAGTGAAAAAGTAATTGCTATTTTTGGAAAATCATTTAGTGACAAATTATATAACAGATTACTCTATGTCAGTAAAGAGCCAGAAATTAATATTACTAGTGAAATTATTAGTAAAATTGATATAGACAATTTTATAGTTGGATTTAATCAAGATAATCCATTAATAGCTCATTTGAAAGTCACAGGAACAGATGATTAATATATTCTGTATGCTAGTATTAAATAAATAAAACATTAGGTACTATTAGGGCGTGCTAATAAATACTGAATTAGAAGAAGAAAAGCTTTGGGGAGTGCCAAGGCTTTTTGTTTTGTCTATTTATTAAAGTAAATTATGAGAGTACAACATACGAATAGTTGTAAAAGGCACTCCTATCGAATCAGTAATTATTATTACTGCTAAAAAGATGAATGGATTAGTTAATTTATCAATGTGACCACAATGTGACCAAATAATCAAAAAAAAGAATTTCAAGAAAGTGACCATTCCTTGAAACCCTTAATCTTACTGGTGCGGAAAACAGGACTTGAACCTGCACGAACTTGCGTCCACTAGTACCTGAAACTAGCGCGTCTGCCAATTCCGCCATTCCCGCATGATGGGCTCTGTTTGAGCGCTATATAATTTTACTATAAATTTTTATCAATTTCAATATGTACATAAGAAAATTTTTTAAATATAATAGTATAATAGGCATTTAAAATATAGGAAATGGTGAAATTTATTTAATAACTGACTATTGTTCAATTAATAATTATTGGTTCATGAAAAGGAAGGTTTCAACTATGAATGAAAAGCTTCAACAATTTAAAGAGAGTATAAAAAACAAGAAAGTAGCTGTTCTTGGAATAGGTATTAGCAATATTCCATTGATAAAGTATCTCTGCAATTTAGGTGTTGATGTAACTGCTTTTGATAAAAGTTCTGAAGATAAGCTGCAAGAGGCATTTGAACAACTTAAGGGTTATTCAGTCAGATATAGCCTAGGGGATAATTATCTGTCTAACCTAAAATGCTTTGATGTTATATTCAGAACACCAGGAATGAGACCTGACCTACCGGAACTTGTAGAGGAGGTAAAGCGAGGAGCTGAACTTACGTCCGAAATGGAAGAATTTATGAAGTTGTGTCCTGCAACGGTGTTTGCTGTCACCGGAAGTGATGGGAAAACTACAACTACTACACTAATATATAAAATACTTACTGAAGAAGGTTATAATTGTTGGTTGGGGGGAAATATTGGAACACCACTGCTTAGCAGAATTGACGAGGTAAAACCTGAGGATAAGGTTGTATTGGAATTGAGCAGCTTTCAGCTTATGACAATTAAAACAAGCCCACAGGTGGCTGTTATAACAAATGTTTCGCCAAATCATTTAGATGTTCATAAGTCAATGGAAGAGTACGTAACTGCCAAAAAGAACATTTTCCTCTTCCAAAAGCCTACTGATAAGCTTATACTAAACAATGATAATGATATAACCAAAAGCTTTCAAAGTGAGGCTAAAGGAAAATGTACAATGTTCGCACGAATCAGCAATATTCCATCGGGTGTAATGCTAAAGGACGGGTTTATAGTTGTAAAGAGAAATAATGAAGAAATAAAGGTTGTTGAAGCTGAAAGTATTAAGATACCTGGAAATCACAACATTGAGAATTATATGGCTGCAACTGCTGCAACAATTGATTATGTTAAGCCTCAGACTATTAGAAAAATTGCTACTACTTTCAATGGAGTAGAACATAGAATTGAGCTTATAAGAGAGCTGCGTGGAGTAAAATATTACAATAGTTCAATTGATAGCAGTCCTTCTAGAACTATAGCTGCTCTAGGTACCTTCAAGGAAAAGGTAATCCTAATAGCAGGGGGGAAAGATAAAGGAATACCTTATGACTCAATAGGCCCTGCTATTGCTGAAAAGGTTAAATTGCTCATTCTAATTGGTGCTACAGCTTCGAGAATTGAAGAAGCATATATTAACTATATTGAACAAACAGACAGGGATGATGAGATAAAGATTATTCACTGTGACACCTATGAGCAAGTTGTTCAGGAGGCAAGCAAGAATGCCATTGCAGGTGACTGTGTCATATTGTCTCCAGCAAGCACCAGCTTCGATATGTTCAAAAACTTTGAGCACAGAGGTAACGTATTTAAAGAGTTAGTAAATAAGTTGCAGTAGAAATATAATCGGAAAATATATACAACCGAGCAAATAACAACAGTAAAAAAAATAATTTATAGGCATATATAAAACAACAAATAAAGAATAATTTATAGGCATATATAAAACATTAAAAAAAACAACATATATAAAGCAACAGCAAAAGAAAAGACGGCATAAATAATCTCAGTATCTAGTATTTAACACCCAGTAATGCTTAAAAGTGAGCATTAACTGGGTGTCTGCTACTTTTTCTCCACCATATGCTTCCAATACCTTTTGGGCATCATCTGCTTTTGCAGTTTAGGATTAACTCTGCTCTTAATAGCAATATGCTTGTAGTAGTTTTTCCATAGCTCCTGAAACTCCATCTCATCATTGTGAAGAGAGGGTACACCTGATAAGTCCAAATAGGTAATTATAAGTCTTTTAGTGTTGTACATAGCCGCCAGATTTCTTTTTATATCATGTATGATAAAGTTCTGGTCCTGAAAACGCCTTTGAAAGTGAGGGGCAATATAAGTAATAATATTATGGTCGGGCTCTAGCTTTGCATAATAAATATTGCCTTCAATAAGTTCAAAGCGCAGTAGCCCAAGCATACGATGACATTCCATGTTCACCTTTCTAGCTGGTACGATTACACTAAGTGCTGTGCTGTCACCCAGCATAGAATCAATCTTGCCGCCAACCTTGAAGCCAAGCTTAATATAGTTGAGAATAAAGCCCTCACGCCCTGCAATATCAGAGAAAAAACATTTTTGGATTGTGTCCAAACTATCAGAGGATATCTTTGTAAGTATGGCATTTTCAACTTTTTTTGCTTTAGCAGTATCGGTCGCTATATTTTGCACTTCATCAAAAAGTGAAGGCTGGTGTTCAAGTATAGATTCAATTCCCAAGGCTGTTTTGCCATCATAGTAATAATGGTGTACCGCAGTAAGAAATCCATCCCAGGTACCATCATAAATGTATATCACTTATAAGCAGCCTCCCATCTTGAGGTTGATTGTAGTATGTGAGCCATTCTGTGTTGTTGCTAGGCTGACCAAATAAAACTTGATTTTGTGATGGATCATTCAAAATATTCGCACCATCATTTGCTGAGAATAATTGCTGTGACGGCAATAAGAGTTCTGTACTTTGATTGTCTGGAAGAATGAGATAATTTGAAGTTTCCTCTTGTGCCATTGGGAATAAGGACAACTGACCTTCTACAAACTTTTTGCTCTTTGGTATCAGCTTAGCTGATATAAGGGCATTCTTCACTACATTATCATTTTCACTATAAGAATCATAAGTTTTTCCCATACAGGTTAAAAAATGCCCAGCACGCTTTAACACAATGCCCATCTTTTTGAGGTGGTCAAAATTAAGCCTTCCAACACGTCTAGCTTCAATAATTCTCCTAGCTGATTGAATACCAATTCCCGGAACCCTAAGCAGCATCTCATAATCTGCAGCATTTACTTCGATGGGGAAAAGGTTACGATTCCTCATGGCCCAAAATGCCTTTGGATCAAGCATAGGATCAAAGTTGGGATGTGTTTTGTCCAGTAATTCATCCGCTTCAAAACCATAAAAACGCAATAGCCAGTCTGCCTGATAAAGCCTGTGCTCTCTCAATAAAGGGGGTTTAATAAGTGCAGGTAGCCTAGGGTCAGTAACGGTAGGCACAAAAGCGGAATAATACACTCTTTTAAGAGAAAAGCTGTTGTAAAGTGCCTCTGATAGCTTCAAAATACTCAAGTCCCTATCAGGCGTTGCTCCTACGATAAGCTGAGTACTCTGCCCAGCAGGTACATAAGCTCTGCTTTTCTTGAAGGTTTTTCGCTCTTCCTTGGATTCAACAATCTTTTGACCAATATGCTTCATTGGCTTTAACAATGCTTTTGCCGGCTTTTGTGGAGCTAGAACCTCAAGCCCTCTATCTGATGGCAACTCAATATTTATACTCATTCTATCTACATATAACCCAGCTTCATCTATAACCTTCTGATCTGCACCTGGAATTGCCTTTATATGAATATATCCATAAAATTTCTCTACCACTCTGAGACGCTTTACAATGGCTAGCATTAGCTCCATAGTATGGGTCGGATTCTTTAGCACGGCAGAACTCAAGAAGAGTCCTTCGATATAGTTTCTCCTATAAAAGTTCATTGTAAGCTGTACTACTTCCTCAGCAGTAAAACTAGCTCGAGGTACATCGTTAGATGCTCTGTTGACACAATATACGCAGTCATAAATACATTCATTTGAAAGCAATATTTTTAATAAAGACACACACCTGCCATCGTCTGACCAAGTGTGACATATACCGGCTGCATGGCTGTTGCCTACACCTTTTTCATTCTTTCTAGATCCTCCGCTAGAAGAACAAGATACATCATATTTTGCTGCGTCAGCAAGTACTCCAAGTTTCTCATATAAATCCATACTTTCAATCCCTCTGTAAGTTAGTTATGTTTGATTTTATTAGTTAGTTTGGTTCTGCTAGTTAGTTTGGTTCTGCTAGTTAGTTTGATTCTGTTAGTTAACTATCTTGATTTCGTCAGTCAGGTTTTCTTTTATAATGCATATCTATATTATAATATATTTACTTATAAAATACAAACATATGTTCGTTATATTTGTAAGAAATTTCAAACCGAATTACAAGTACAATCGAAGCCTCAATGAGATAAGGTTGCTAGTATTGAATTAAGCTAGCTAGTATTAAATTACGCTTGCTAGTGTTGTATTAAGCTAGTTAGTATTTAAATACGTGTCGGTACAAAAATACGCTTGAATATTGTGTTAGTATTGAATTTCGCCAAATGTAAATACCTCTAAATGGTATCATTTAGACAATACAACGATTGATATTTATTACACAAAGTTATATAATACTTCCATATGTGGATTCTTTAATATATGGATTCTTTAATTTGGAGGGATTATTGTGAGAGCAGTTATAACTGTTATTGGAAAAGATAGAGTAGGAATAATCGCTGGAGTAAGCAATATTTTAGCGGATTGCAATGTAAATATATTGGACATTACACAAACAATTATGCAAGATGTGTTTACCATGATAACATTAGTTGATATCAAGGGTTGCAACATCCCTTTTGGAAAGCTTTCAGAAAAATTAGAGAATAAGGGTGTTGAGCTTGGTTTGAAAATTCAGATACAGCACGAGGATATATTTAATTCAATGCATAGAATATGAGGTGAATAACGGATGTTGGGTCCTTTTGAGATACTAGAAACAATTAATATGATTCAGAATGAGAATCTTGATATAAGAACCATTACTATGGGAATTTCTTTGAGAGATTGCTGCCATTCAGATATTGATATTGCATGCAATAAGGTATATGACAAGATTACAAAATATGCACAGAAGCTTGTAGTAACAGGAGAAAATATTGAGAAGGAATATGGTATTCCAATCATCAACAAGAGAATTTCAGTTACTCCTATAGCTTTGATTGCTGAAAGCTGTGATAGTGCTGATTACGTCAAGTTTGCAAGGGCTTTGGATAAAGCTGCTGCTACAGTGGGAGTAAATTTCATCGGTGGATATTCTGCACTGGTTCATAAAGGCTATACAAATGGTGATAGAAAGCTAATTGCATCAATTCCTGAAGCACTAAGCACTACTAACCTTGTTTGTTCTTCTGTTAATGTTGCTACAACCAAGGCGGGAATTAACATGGACGCTGTTGCACAAATGGGCAAAATTATTAAAAGCTGCGCTGACCTTACTGCTGATAGAGGAGCAATTGCATGTGCCAAACTTGTAGTTTTTGCAAATGCAGCTGAAGACAATCCATTCATGGCAGGAGCCTTCCATGGTGTAGGTGAGCCTGAATGCGTTATAAATGTTGGCGTTAGTGGACCGGGTGTTGTTAAAAAAGCGCTTGAAAAGATAAAGGGAGAAGACTTCTCAAAGGTTGCAGATACAATCAAAAAGACAGCCTTCAAGATCACCAGAATGGGTCAGCTTGTTGCACAGGAGGCCTCAAAGCGATTGAATGTTCCTTTTGGAATAGTTGATTTATCATTGGCACCAACCCCAGCAATTGGAGACAGTGTTGCATATATTTTAGAGGAAATGGGTCTTGAAAAATGCGGTGCTCATGGAACTACCGCCGCCCTTGCACTTCTCAACGATGCAGTCAAGAAGGGCGGAGTAATGGCATCCTCGCATGTAGGAGGCCTTAGTGGTGCGTTTATTCCGGTTAGCGAGGATGCTGGTATGATTGATGCAGCCGAAGTAGGTGCATTGTCACTTGAAAAGCTAGAAGCAATGACCTGTGTGTGCTCTGTCGGACTTGATATGATAGTTGTACCAGGAGATACCTCAGCAGATACTATTTCTGCAATTATAGCGGATGAAGCTGCTATTGGTGTTGTGAACACAAAGACTACTGCGGTTAGAATTATCCCTGCTCCAGGCAAGACAATAGGGGATAGGGTAGAATTTGGTGGATTGCTTGGTTCTGGTCCTGTTATGAAGGTAAATCCTTTTGGCAGCTCAGAATTTATAAAGCGAGGTGGCAGAATTCCTGCACCGCTGCATAGTTTGAGAAATTAAACAAATCTAATGTAGGGGGAGTTGGATATATGGCGATTATAAGGCTCGGCTTGTGTCAAATGTCAGTTACCGATGAGAAGTCCATAAACATAGCTAATGCCATTAGGCATCTTAGCTATTGTCAGAGTAAGGGTGCTGACATTGCGGTTCTCCCCGAAATGTTTAATTGTCCATATGATATATCAAAATTCTCCATTTATGCCGAAGGTATAGAAAATGGGGAGACTGTAAAAGCAATATCAGAGACTGCAAAGAGTCTCGGTATGTATATTGTAGCCGGTTCAATACCTGAAGCTGAGAATGGTAAGCTCTACAATACATCTCTTGTGTTCGACAAACAAGGCTGTATAATAGCAAAGCACAGAAAGATTCATCTATTTGATATAAACATACCTGGCAGCATTGTTTTCAGAGAATCCGAAGAACTTTCAGCAGGTAAAGATATCACAGTAGTTGACACCGAGTTTGGGAAAATAGGTGTTGCCATATGCTTTGATATGAGATTTCCCGAAATTTACACGCAAATGTGCCAGCGAGGTGCAGTATGCATATTTACCCCCGGAGCTTTTAACATGACGACCGGGCCTGCTCATTGGGAATTGCTGGTACGGGCAAGAGCATTGGATAATATGCTCTTTCATGCCGCTGTTTCACCTGCTAGAAATGAAAATTCAAATTATATTGCCTATGGTCATTCTATGGCTTGTAATCCTTGGGGGCAAGTTTTAGCACAGTGTTCAGACAAAGAGGACACTATTGTAGTAGATATTAATACTGATGAGATTACTTCATCAAGAGAAAGGCTTCCGGTTGTATCTGTCACACAAGATTGATATCATAAGATATCCTTATCAATTAGTTAGATCTTTTTAAGGATTAGTTAGTTATCATTAGTGTAGTTTCGTATCGTTATAAAAGTCGTTAGTTATCTTTATAAAGTTATTAGATGTATTAGTAAGTTTTTTAAAAGGTACAATGGGGAGGGAATAGTATTGAAGAAGAGTCTATTATGTAATAACACCGTGAATAAGATTTTGGTTATTGCGATTCCCTTAGCTCTAGTTACAGTACTATTACTTTTTAAGGATAGTATAGTATTGTGGGCACAAGCCCTTCCAAAATGCCCATTTCGAGAGCTTACAGGCTTATATTGCCCTGGTTGTGGAAACACAAGGAGCATTATACATCTGCTTGACGGTGATATTCTTATGTCACTAAGATATAACATTGTACCAATAATACTCATCTTAATTTTTGCCATTCTTTATATTGAATGGACGCTTATCGCATTTAGTAAACATAAGGTTGTTCTACCGAGAAATACAAGCTTTTGGATCATATTTGTTAGTATTATAATGGCGTATTTATTATTAAGAAATTTCATACCAGGAATGATTATTAAGTAAGTAAAACCTTACATTTAAAATAGCATAGGGAGTTAGACTTAAATAGAGTTAAAAAAGCGCTACACATTAATAATGTAGCGCTTTAATATTTTTCTGTATAATCATTAATAACTATAATGCTACACAAAATGCTATACAGAACGTTATGTATAACTCAAATTATAAACTTGAATTATAGCCTTGCTTAAATGCATCTAGAAATTCAGGAGATGTAGCTATTCCTACAATAACTAGTATCCAGAATATTCCGCACAATATACCAAGACCTGAAGTAATAACGCCTGCTATTGCCATACCCTTGCCTGGCCTTTGCTGCTTGAGAGATATTATCCCTAGAATCAAACCAATGATAGCAAGAATCACTCCTATTCCATAACAACAAGCTCCTACGAGAGACAAGATACCTAATACCATGGAAGCTATCGCAAAACCAGAGCCAGAGCCGTTTTGATTTGGTTGATTTGGCATTTGCGAATTCATGTTTTGATTATAATCCACTTTAATCACCCTTTACTTTAAAAATAAGTACGATAGAATTATAGCATGTTTTTACATTCTTATCAATAATTATACATAATATATTGGTAATTTTTACTTTTACTTTTTTACAATTACCATTATTTATGATAGGGTGAAATAACCATACGATAATCTTAAGGGTGAAATTATCACAAACTAAAGACAGTGCATCATAATAAAATATTTACAAAACACTTTAATTGTGCTAAACTACTATAGTATGACTAAAACCATGCACTACGTTTTGGGTTCTCCGGCCCTTTACATGGTATATGGCGTTTTTAGAATTATATTATATTATTATGGAGGAATTACAAATGGTTAAAGATGTTAAGCAAGAAATAATTTCAAAATTCCAGCTTCATGAAGGCGACACTGGTTCACCAGAGGTTCAGATTGCTATTCTTACTGAAAGAATCAATCACTTAAATGAACACCTTAAGACTCACAAGAAGGACCACCACTCAAGAAGAGGACTTCTCAAGATGGTTGGTGCTAGAAGAGGATTATTAAACTACCTTATGAAGAATGATATCGAGAGATACCGTGCAATTATTGAAAAGTTAGGACTCAGAAAGTAATTTATTTGAAATAGGCAGGCTAACAGCCTGCCTGTTTTGTAATTTCTGAGCAGGATAAGTTAATAAATATGTACGGTTTCATGGTAGATTACCTACATATTTTATTATAAAAATACAATACTATGATTAGTACTAATGGTTGCTGGACAGTAGAACGTAGATTGTGCGCCAAAATTTTTGACGTAGAATCTACATGCTACAGTCCAAAAAGGTAAAACCATGTGGTACTTACCAAACTAGGAGGACTTTTTATGTCAAAAACATTTACTATGGAATTAGCTGGCAGGACGCTTACTGTAGAAACAGGTAAGCTCGCACAGCTCGCAAATGGTGCAGCTATGATTAGATACGGCGATACCGTTATCATGTCAACTGCTACAGCATCATCATCACCAAGAGACGGAATAGACTTTTTCCCACTTAGCGTTGATTATGAAGAAAGACTATACGCAGTAGGTAAAATCCCTGGAGGCTTCATTAAGAGAGAAGGAAAGCCATCAGAAAAAGCAATACTCACTTCAAGAGTAATTGACAGACCAATTAGACCACTTTTTCCAAAGGATTTGAGAAATGACGTAGCTGTAGTAAACACAGTAATGTCTGTTGAACAGGACAATTCACCTGAAATAGCTGCTATGATAGGTGCATCAATTGCTATATCTATTTCTGATATTCCATTCAATGGACCTATCGGAGGAGTTGTTCTCGGACTTATTGACGATGAAGTTATTATCAATCCAAACGAAGAGCAGCGTTCAAAGAGCAAGATGTATGTTACTCTTGCTGGTACAAAGGAAAAGATCACAATGATAGAAGCAGGAGCAGATATAGTTCCTGATGATGTTATGTTAGACGCTATCAAGAAGGGCCATGAAGAAATCAAGAAAATTTGCGACTTCATCAATGGCATAGTTGCTGAGATTGGAAAGCCAAAGTTTGAATACCAATCAGCAGACGTTCCAGAGGATTTGTTCAAAGCAGTAAAGAGCTTTGCATACGATAAAATGCGCGTTGCTGTTTTGGCTACTGATAAACAGGACAGAGACGCGAAGATTTCTGAGCTTACAACTGAAACTCAGGAAGCACTTGCAGAACAGTTCCCAGAAATGCAGGCAAAAATTAATGAATGTATATACAAGCTTGAGAAAAAGGTTGTACGTGAGTACATTCTTAAAGAAGGCAAGAGAGTTGATGGTAGACGTCTAGATGAAATCAGAGCTCTATCAGCTGAAGTTGGTATTTTGCCTAGAACACACGGCTCAGGTCTTTTCCAGAGAGGACAGACTCAGGTACTCACCACTTGTACACTTGGTGCAATGGGTGATGTTCAGATGTTAGACGGTATTGATACTGAAGAAACAAAGAGATATATGCACCACTATAACTTCCCAGGTTACAGCGTTGGAGAAGCAAAGACTTCAAGAGGACCTGGAAGAAGAGAAATTGGACACGGAGCACTAGCTGAAAGATCCCTTGTTCCAGTTATTCCTTCTGAAACTGAGTTCCCATACGCCTTCAGACTTGTTTCTGAGGTTCTGATGTCAAATGGTTCTACTTCACAGGGTAGTGTTTGCGGAAGCACACTTGCACTCATGGATGCTGGTGTTCCAATAAAAGCACCTGTTGCTGGTATCTCAGCAGGCCTTGTTATTGATGAAGAAAACCCTGACAACTTTATCACCTTCATGGATATCCAAGGAATAGAAGACTTCTTTGGAGATATGGATTTCAAGGTTGCTGGTACAACTGAAGGTATTACTGCAATACAAATGGATATAAAGGTGGATGGTCTTAGCTATGAAATTATCAGACAGGCTTTTGAACTTACCAAAGCTGGTCGTCTCCAGATAATCAATGACGTAATCCTAAAGGCTATACCAGAGCCAAGAAAAGAACTTTCAGATTACGCGCCAAAGATTATTACTACCAATATTGATCCTGATAAAATCAGAGATGTAATTGGACCTGGCGGAAAAATGATCAACAAGATTATTGCTGAAACCGGAGTTAAGATTGACATTGAAGATGATGGAAGAGTTTACATTCTTACATCTGATTCCGATGCTGCTCAAAAGGCATTGCGCATAATTATGGGCATTGCAAAGGATATCGAGCCCGGAGAAATATTTATGGGTAAGGTAACTAGAATTACTACATTTGGAGCATTTGTTGAAATTCTTCCTAACAAGGAAGGGTTAGTACACATTTCAAAGCTCGATAAGAAGAGAGTTGAAAAGGTTGAGGATGTTGTAGCAATTGGAGACGAGATTCTAGTTAAGGTTACTGAAATTGACAAGCAGGGCAGAATTAATCTTTCTAGAAAAGACGCTATGCAGGATGAACCAAAGAAAGAAGAATCAAAGTAATTTGTTATTCATAGTAATATAATGATTAGGCGTAGACCCTATGTTTACGCCTAATTTAGTTTAACCCTTGGAGGATTGGATGTTCAAGAAAATTGTTTTGGATAATGGCTTAAGATTAGTGTACGAAAAAATACCATATGTTAAATCTGTTTCGGTGGGAATTTGGGTTGGCACAGGGTCTCGAAATGAAACACCTGAGAACAACGGTATTTCACACTTTATTGAACATATGTTATTTAAAGGTACAGCAAAGCGTACGGCTAAGGAGATTGCAGAAAGCATTGATGCAATTGGCGGGCAGATAAACGCTTTCACAGGAAAAGAGTGTACCTGTTACTACACTAAAACACTGGATACACATATAGATGTAGCATTTGATGTTTTATCAGATATGTTTTTCAATTCAAAATTTGCTAAAGCAGATATTGATGTTGAAAGAAAAGTTGTACTCGAAGAAATAGGTATGTATGAGGATACCCCTGAGGAACTTGTGCATGATATTTTTTCTGAAAGTGTTTGGGATGGAGATTCTTTAGGCTATCCTATTTTGGGAAAAGAGCAGAGTATTAATACCTTTGATAAAAAAGTAATACAAAGCTATATGAAAAACTTCTATACACCTCAAAATACTGTTGTATCTGTTGCAGGCAATTTTGAGGAAGAAAGCATGATTGAGCTGGTACGTAAGCACTTTGATAGTTGGAGTTTCGACGGTCTATACAAGGAAAACTATTCAATTCCTGAGTTTAAAATAGAG
Organism: Bacillota bacterium; assembly: GCA_023439045.1. GTDB lineage: Bacteria > Bacillota > Clostridia > Acetivibrionales > DSM-1351 > Ruminiclostridium. The sequence goes on from JAEXOY010000036.1 coordinate 45,108, forward strand.
AGAAATTATAGAGAAAAGGATACTGAGCAAATTCACCTTTGCATGGGCTTTAATGGTATTGAGCATGGTCATGATAATCTCTACCCGCTCCTAGCGTTAAATAATGTTTTTGGAGGGGGAATGAGCTCTCGACTATTCCAAAAGATTAGAGAACAGAAGGGCTTGGTTTATTCCATTTACTCTTATCCTTCTTCATATAAAAAGGCGGGATTGTTTGTTATATATGCTGGGATGAATCCTGAACAGGTTCAAACAGTTATAGACCTAACCAAAAAAGAAATTAGTCTTTTGACTAAAAAGGGTATTACACAGGATGAACTAAACAAGTCCAAGGAACAGCTAAAGGGCAACTATATACTTGGCCTTGAAAGCACCAGCAGTAGAATGAATAGTATTGGTAAATCCGAACTTTTATTAGGAAGAATTAACACACCTAAGGAAGTACTTGAAAAAATAGATAATATTAATATGGATAATATAAAAGAGGTATTGAGTACCATATTTATTCCTGAGAAAATGAGCGTTTCTGCTGTAGGTAATATGAAGAAAGAATTTATAATCTAATTAAATTTATGTAGTACTGTCAATAAACGACCTCAAATGATTTATTTTTGAATATTTCATTTGGGGTTATTTTTATGCCCACAAAATTACACTTATGTACAGGCACTCACATTTTGTAATCTACATAAGATATATTAGTTAAAACAATAACGCTCAAAATATTCATTTTGATATGTTTTGAAGACGTTTACCAGCAGGAGGTCATTGCAGTGGCGATAAAAACGTTTTGTGTTTTAGGTGGAGATTTGAGAAGTGTAAAATTAGCTGAGCACCTTTTAGCATCAGGTCATACTGTTAAAATATTTGGTTTTGATAAAGCCGGCTTTGAAATTCCTATACAGCAAAGTGATAGTGCAGCTGAAGCTATTAGTGGTGCAGATGTAGTGATAGGTCCAATTCCGTTTACTAACGATAACGAGTACATAAATGCGCCTTTCAATGAAAAAAAAATATGTATAAACGAAACATTCAAAAGCATGAACAAGAATCAGTTATTTTTAGCCGGAAGGATTAGTGAAAAAATTGCACATCTAGCTCAAGTCTACAATGTATATGCAATGGATTTATTAGAAAGAGAAGAAATGGCAGTACTTAATTCTATTCCTACTTCAGAGGGTGCTATCCAAATAGCTATGGAGGAGCTCCCCATAACACTACATAACAGTAATACACTGATTCTAGGTCATGGACGAATAGGCAAAATACTAGCAAAAATGCTGCAAGGCATAGGTGCAAATGTTTTTGTTGAAGCACGAAAGTATGCTGATTTGGCTTGGATAAGGAGCTATGGCTACAAGCCTGTAATGCTAAGTGAACTTTCTACGGTAGTGAAGGATGTAGATGTTATTTTTAATACAATTCCATCTGTTGTGCTCAATTCGGATTTGCTTAAGTTGCTTAAAAAAGAATGTCTCATTATCGATTTAGCCTCAAAACCAGGAGGAGTTGATTTTGAAAAAGCTAAGGATTTAGGCATCAAGACTATATGGGCATTATCACTCCCCGGCAAAGTAGCCCCGGTTACAGCTGCTGAGTTCATTAAGGATACTGTTTTCAATATTATAGAGGAGTTGGGGGTATAGGGATGCTACTTGAGGGAATTAAGGTAGGGTTTGCTATGACAGGATCATTCTGCACATTTGCAAAAACCCTTCCACAGATTGAGTTACTTGTAAAAGAAGGTGCAGAAGTTTTTCCAATATTATCATATGCAGTAAATGAGTTCGATACCAGATTTGGTAAGGCAGATGATTTAAAGGATTCACTTATAAAGATAACGGGTAAGGATCCAATTACAACAATAGTGGGTGCAGAGCCCATTGGACCAAAGGGATATCTTGATATTTTAGTTGTTGCTCCATGCACTGGTAACACTATATCAAAAATAGCAAATGCGATAACTGATGGGCCTGTTACTATGGCATGTAAAGCTCATTTAAGAAATCAAAAACCTTTGGTTATAGGTGTTTCAACAAATGATGGTCTAGGAGCAAATGCCAAAAATATTGGTATGCTATTAAATATGAAAAATATTTTTATGATTCCGTTTGGGCAAGATGACCCATTTAAAAAATGCACATCATTAGTAGCAGATTTTGATTTGCTGGTACCAACTGTTATCGAGGCATTAAAGAATGTGCAAATACAGCCTATGCTCAAATAAGGACTTTATTTGCCAGGGATTTATTATTAATGGTTTAGCAGATGTAGCAACATATAGCTGTTAAGCCTTTTTAATTTGTGCCAAACATATTTTACCAATAGCGTATTTTTCTATGGATATTTCATCATAATAAACCATAACAGTTAATTTAATTATTATTGCAAGTAGTATTAGAAGAATGATTAATTAACAATAATATATATGTGATTTAATAAAAAAAGGTACGATACTTTATTACAAAAAACAAGAGGAAAATAAATGAGAGACAATATTTTTGGAAATGATGCATTCATGGCTGGATCAGGAAAAGCTGAAAAGCAAATGGAGCAGAATCAAAAAGAAAACGCAATTCAAGCTATAAAAGAACTTGGCACCAGCTCAGTTCCAAAGGTACAAAGCAATATTCACTCACTTTCCATAATAGGACAGGTTGAGGGACATATACTTTTACCTCCACATAATAAAACAACTAAATATGAACACGTAATTCCTCAACTCGTTGCAATAGAAGAAAGCAAGGAAATTGAAGGGCTGCTTTTAATACTCAATACCGTAGGGGGAGATGTTGAGGCTGGGTTAGCTATCGCAGAAATGGTAGCCAGCCTGTCAAAGCCAACTGTTTCTCTGGTATTAGGAGGTGGACATAGTATTGGTGTACCTATGGCGGTATCGGCTGATTATTCTTTTATTGCCAAATCGGCTACAATGACCATTCATCCCATAAGAATGAATGGCTTAGTTATAGGAGTTCCCCAAACATATGAATACTTTGATAAAATGCAAGAAAGAGTAGTCCAATTTGTATGCAATCATTCAGCCATTAGTAAAGATAAATTTAGAGAGCTCATGCTAAAGACCGGGGAGCTCGCAAACGATGTAGGTACTGTATTGTTTGGCGAAGAAGCCACTCGTACTGGCCTCATTGATGAAGTTGGCGGTTTGTCCGATGCAATTGCTAAGCTCAATAGTCTCATAAAGCAAAAAAAGAAAAAGATTCCTAAAAACAAGATGAACTGATGGTGAACAGCATACAACAGCAGATAATGCTATGGAATTTTCATGATAGTATTTTTAAAGCGAAATAGAGGATTATATGATACTTTACACTGTAATGGACCACAATTATGTTATGAATAATGGAAGCTGCTATTATGATACTAAAGGCTTTACAGACCTCATAGAAGTTAATTACAATGGAATTCAGCTACTCTGCAAGTGTGGCAATGAGCCTGGTACTTGTTATGTTGAAAGGATAATCAGCACAAATCCGAGTGACTATTTAGAAAGCTCTATTCAACCCGGCTCATTGCTTAAACTCTATAAATAGGGTATAATTATGGGCAAAAAGAGCTCATATAATAGTCAAGAAAATGGAGCTAGCAATGTCAAAATGAGCACAGGTTATAGCAAGAAAATGGGTATAGTAGTGTTCAAAAGAGAGCACAGATAATGGTTAAATAAGAGGTCAGATTATGGAGCAAGAATCGGGTCGTGTGATGAAAAAGAATACAAGTATATACGGTTGGATGATTTTTAACGGCAGCCTGAACGATAAAAAGTATGTTGAGATAGATGAAATGTACAGACTAGCAGCTTATAAAGCGGGAATTGTGCTCGAATGTATACCCAATAATGGTGTAGCAGGCGTTATCCAAGGCAGAGCATCGAGTTCATATTTGTCAGGTAGCAGCTCTAGACCGGATTTTATTTTGTTTGCAGATAAGGATGTAAGACTAGCAAAGCATTTGGAGCTTTGTGGATATAGATTGTTTAATAATAGTAATGCTATTGCTACATGTGATGACAAGATTATGACCTATCAGGCACTTTCAGCAGCTGGCATTGCTATACCAAAGACAATATTTGCACCACTAGCATATAGAGAGCTTGAAGAAGCAGCAAAAAACAGGTTTCTTGAGATGATTGAGGACGAGCTTAATTATCCCATTGTTGTCAAGGAAGCCTTTGGCTCATTTGGAGAGCAAGTATACTTGGCAAGAAATCATCAGGAGCTGTCACAGCTTTACAATAGGCTGCAGCTAAAGCCTCATCTGTACCAGCAATACATCAGCAGCAGCTTCGGCAGAGATGTTCGCCTGCATGTCGTCGGGGACAGGGTGGTAGCTTCGATGCTCAGAACAAACGAAAATGATTTTCGGGCGAACATCACAAATGGAGGCAAAATGCATAGCTTTACGCCTTCCGAGGCATTTCAAAATGTTGCCATTGAGGCCTCTAGAGCTGTAAATGCGGATTACTCAGGTGTTGACTTACTTATTGGCCCAGATGGAGAGCCTATTGTTTGTGAAATTAACTCAAATGCTCATATAAAGAATATTTTGAACTGTACTGGTATCAATATAGCCGATATTATTTTTGATTACATAATGAGGACAATTAAATGCTAAAAGGCCTGCTTATATACGAGGAACAAGATTACATAAAGAATATATGGTTTGCGCAACACCTGATAACTTGTGCCAAAGAACAAGGTGCCGAATTAACACTAATGCTCACAAAGGATCTCTTGTTGGGCTGTGATCAAGATGGCATTTTTGCAGTGCACCAAAGTGAAAATATTAGTATAAATAAGCTTATAAAGTATGACTTCCTTATTAATAGAAGTAGGAATTCCTTCATTTCAAAGCAATTTGAGCTAATGGGCACTAGAAGCTTTAACAATTCAGAGGTTATTGATATCTGCAATGACAAGCTCAAAACACATCAATTAATTAATGCCAAGGGTATATCCTCGGTTAATTCCATGTTTATGAATAAGAACAGTCTAAACACAAATGGAGATAAGTTAAGCTTCCCATTAATAGTCAAAAACCCTTCAGGGCACGGTGGTACAGAGGTCTTTATGGCGCAAAATATCAATCAATTACTAGAGATTGTAGACTCTTTTTCGACACAGAGATTCCTCATTCAGGAGGTGTGTAGCAATCCAGGCGTTGATATAAGAGTCTTTGTTATAGGAAATACAATAAAAGCATGTATAAAGAGAAGCTCAGAGTCTAGTTTTAAATCCAATTATTCTCTAGGGGGGAATACACAGCACTATACACTTTCTCTGCATCAACAGCAGCTGGTGCAAAAGATTATGAGTATTCTTAATTTTGACTTTGTTGGTATTGATTTTATTTTAGGTGAAAATAATACGTTTTTGTTCAATGAGATAGAGGACGCTGTTGGCTGTAGATCGGTTTACAAGCATTTTAACCTGGATATCGCGAGGGATTATATTCAATATGTCTTACATTGTCTAGAAAAATAACCAATAAACTAATTATTTATAAAATAGATTTTAATATTGTAATTCTTAGTAATATATGTTTCAATATTAGTAACATAAATCGACAGGAATGAATTTATATGGGAGCTAAAATTAGAAGCATCAAGATTAAATATATGATATCGGGCTTATTAATTTGTATTATTTCATTGCTATCTGTCTGCAGTATTAGCTATTACTTTTCTTATAATATTACTTCTGACCAGTCAAATAACCGTTTACACGAAGCGGCAATGCGAAAAGCAGCAGAGCTGGACAGCTGGTTTATGAAGTATACCACTATTGTCAGTGACCTTGTTGAGGACTGTGAGATAACAGGGAACACATCTGATGACTACCTCGAAAAACTCCTTGTTGGCAAGCGTGATAAGTATAGTGATGACGTTCTGGACTTTTATATTGGTTTTAACGATAAAAGTAGAGTGCTCATTAGTGGCACCAACTGGATACCGGATTCCGATTATGACTGTACCCAAAGAACCTGGTATATCCAGGCAGTTAAGGCACCAGATAAGATTGTTTTTACATCACCCTATGTTGATGCTATGACCAAAAGTATGGTTATTACTATTTCAAAAGCCGTCAAAGATAACCACGGAGCAATTATTGGTGTGCTTGCAGCCGATATATACATAGATAATATAATTGACCTTGTTAAGAATTACACCATTGGCAATGGAGGCTATACTTTTTTGCTGGATGATAGTGGCAATATTCTTACTCACCAAAACAAGCAGTTTTTACCTACTGAAAATGGTCTTACTAATATCACTGATTTAAAAGATACTGAATATAGTAAATTCTCAAATATTTTAGACAGTAAAGAACTTAACACCATGCTTATACGAGATTATGATAATACCGACAAGTACTTCATGCTCAGTAAGATAAAAAGCAGCAATTGGATTTTCGGTATTGCGATAGACCAATCCGAATATAAAGAGCCTCTTAGAATGCTGTTATTTGGATTCTTAATAGCATTTCTTATATCCATAGTATTGGGTGTTATAATAATTCTAAAGTTCATGTCAGCTATGGTTAAACCTATAAAAACGCTCAACTCTGCAGTTAAAAGCTTTAGTGAAAAGAATATGGATGTTAGGACAAATATAGATTTAAAGGATGAAATAGGGGAATTAGGTAGAAGCTTCAATATGATGGCTGACACCATACAGGAATACAGTGTAACGCTAGAAAATAAGGTTATAGAGCGAACACAACAATTACATGAAATAAATCAAGCTATACTAGAAAGTATTCATTATGCAGAAAGAATTCAAAGAGCAATACTGCCCGATGTCAATATGCAGCTTGGTATGGACAAAGACAACTGCTTTACTATCTGGATTCCAAGAGATGTGGTTGGTGGAGATTTCTATTGGTGTAAGTCAGAGGGGCAGTATTCGCTGCTGATTGTTGCCGATTGTACCGGACATGGTATTCCAGGAGCCCTTATGACGATGACACTTAGTACAATTCTGGATTCCTTCTCGAAAAATATAGGTGAACTTACCCCTGCCAGAATTTTAGATATTACTAGTAAAAGTCTTAAGGAAGTTTTGGGACAAAACAAGGAAGACTCCATAGCAAATGATGGTGCGGATATGGCCGTTTGTCTCATTGATAAGAAAAATGACAAGCTTATATTTGCAGGAGCAAAGCTTTCAATATTCACGGGCTACAATGGTATTATAACGCAATACAAAGGAAATACAGCCAGCGTTGGCTATTCAAATGATAGACATGAAGATTTTAACGATTTAGATATCCATTTGGAAAATGGTATGACAGTATATATTTCTACAGATGGTTTACTTGACCAAAATTGTGAGCAGGGAAAAGGTGGAATGGCAAAGTCAGGCTTTACAAGATTTTTAGAAAAAATACAGAGTCTCTCCTTTAATGAGCAGTACGACAGAATTCAGTCATACATAGATGGTTGCCTTAAAAATGTAGAACAGAGAGATGATATAACTGTGGTTGCATTCAAGTACAATAAAGGGGGTAAATAATAGTGCTTACAAGATTAACCGACATCCAAAAACTATTAAGAAATACAAATGTTCTTACCTGCTTTTCAGGAAAGTTTTCCCAAGGTCTGATTGAAGAGCTAGGGGAAGCTGTTAAAAAGCATTTGGAGGGGCAGGAAATATCAAAAAATAATATTTTTGCAGTATTTTCGATATTTATTGAACAGACACAAAATATCAAGAATTATATGGCAACAAAGCAGGATAGTGAGCAATATAATTACTTGGCGAATTCATCCATAGTATGTATTGGCAAGGATATGGACGAATACTTTGTTTGGTCTGGAAATTTAGTTGAAAACATAGATATCGGTCCACTTGAGAGTAAACTTAAACTTGTATCTACTTCAAATAAGGACGAACTTAAGAGGCTTTATAAAGAACAACTCAAAAAAGAATATGACCCTGAAAAATTAGGAGCCGGTATAGGCCTTATTGACATTTCAAGAAAAGCGAGCAAACCCATTGAGTACTCGTTTGAAGAAATAGACGAGAACTATTCTTACTACGAAATTAAAGTTATTATTTAGGGAGGGATCTTAAGTGGAAGGACTATTTTTAGAGCAGACAAAGTCTACGCCGAGGATTGATTTTAATGCTGATAGTAATATTTTGATTATAAATGGTGAGTCTTACCCGGAAAACTCGTTTATGTTCTTTGAGCCAATATTAAACTGGCTGGATTACTATTTTGAAAGCATTGACAATGACTGTGAAACAACAGTTGAGTTAAAACTGCCTTACATTAATACAAGCAGCTCCAAATGTATAATGATGATTTTTGACAAGATAGAAGTAGCGGGAAGTAATGACAAAAAGGTAGTAGTAAACTGGTACTGCGATAAGGATAACGAATCCGAAATGGAATGCGCCGAAGAGTTTAAAGAGTTTGTAGACATAGATTTCAACATAGTCTTAAGATAAATTTTTCGCAGGAGTACATATGGAAAATAAAAATTATGATGTTTTTCAAGAAGAATACAATACATTGCAAAGCGCTTCAATAACCATAAAGAAAGATTGTTATAAAGACAATGCTCTTATGAAGGAATTCAAAGAGCTCTATTCTAGTTATAAGCGACTTTTACAGCAGAGTTCTAGTCTTGTTCGTATTAGTGACAAGAGACAGGATCATTTGTATAGGCTTCAGAGCGACTTGAAGAATATACTTAACAATACAGGCCAGGGTATACTCACTCTTAGTGAGGAATTAGTCATTAATAAAGGCTATAGTGCTGAGTGTGCAGCTATTTTCAAGCAAGATATTGAAGGGCAGATATTTACTGATATTATTAGACCATTTAATAATGCTGACTGTATAGATAAAATTAATGCTGTACTAAACAAGGATTTCTTTTTGGGAGATACGCTCAAGCAAAAGGTATTACTGCTTTTATTGCCTAACGAAATATTCATAAGTGAAAAAAGCTACAGGATTCAATATAAACCTGTTAAGTTAGAAACTAAAGAATCTGTCAAAGATGCTTTTATGATTATTCTAACGGATATTACCGAAAAAAAGCATATACAAAATGCTCTTGATAAGGAGAGACAGATTTTTAAGTCCATTGTACGAATAGTTGCTGACTTTTCATCCTTTACTTCTTGTGTAAAGGACTATCGTAATTTCTATGAAACAAGGCTACCCGCGCTTATTTTAAAAGCATATACCGATAAAGAAGAAGTAATAAATGAAGTAATGATAGAGGTTCATACCCTCAAGGGTAATTTCTTGATTTTTGAGCTAACAGACTTGACTAATTTCCTAGAAAGAATAGAACAATGGTTAAGTGTTATTAGGGACAATATTCATAACGTAACCCCTGAACAGTTTGAAATGATGATAAGTCAGGTTGACTTTGCAGAGCCCATTAAGAAAAGTATTGATGATATCAGAAGTATAATGGGAAGTAAGTGGAACATTGATAATGACCTGCTATTTATAGATGCAAATGAGTTTATTGAATATGAAAACCATATTAGAGATATATCACAGGAGCTTTATCAAAAGCTTCATAGATTACGACAAGTAAATATATGCTCTCTATTCTCCATGTACCCTGATTACACTGTAAGAATGGCTACGAGACTCGGGAAGAGGGTTATTCCTTTTAATATAGAGTGTAGGGATGAAATAAGGGTGGACAGCGATGCTTATGAAGATTTTGCTCGCTCGTTTGTTCATATTTTCAGGAATATTATTGACCATGGAATTGAAATGCCTGATGTCAGAGTTGACTTAGGAAAAGCCATTGAAGGTAATATTAAGTTTTATATTGTTAATGAGGATAGTTTTATTAAGATAGTTATAAGTGATGACGGCAATGGCATCGATGTTTCTAAGATTAAAAAGAAACTAGTACAGAACAGGATACTTAATGAAGAGGAGATAAAAAATCTCTCGGAGACAGATATCATTCAATTCATTTTTCATGAAGGTCTGTCAACAGCAGAGCCATCAAGTGTTTTCTCAGGAAGAGGAGTAGGGCTTTCTGCAGTATTGCAGCAGACAAAGAAACTTGGTGGGCATATAGTTGTTAAATCAATAGAAAAGATAGGCACAGCTTTTGAGTTCTATTTACCTAGATAAAACTATTTGGTTTTGAGGAGGTTACTGTGGCAAGTATACTTATTGTTGAAGATTCCAGCTTTATACGCTCAAAGATTAGTCAAATTGTGTCTGAGGCAGGACATATGGTTGTTGGTGAAGCTGAAAATGGAGTGCAAGCTATTAATTTATATACAAACCTTAAACCTACATTGTGACATTAGATATCACCATGCCACTTATGGACGGAATAGAAACGCTCAAAAAACTTAAAAAAATAGATCCCGATTGTTTGGTGATTATGCTAAGTGCAATGGGTCAGCAGATGATTGTTATTGATTGTATTAAGCTAGGTGCCAGGCATTTTATCGTGAAGCCATTTATAGGTACTGAGCTCCTCAGAATAATTGATGAGGTTCTTTGCGCGGGTGCTGAAAAAATGCATAAATGTGAAAATACTGGTGATGCTTGCTCAATGGAAGATACATCAATTAAAATACATAATATTACCGGCACTTTTGTAATTGATTTTCCCCAACAAATTTCCCAAAGTGATATTGATAATTTTGAAACAGTATCAGAGGGCTTAGTTTATATAAAACCTTTGAAGGTTGTGATGGATTTTAAAAAGATAGAATTTGTACCCTTATCACAGTTACAGTTGATAAACAAGATCGTTGGTCATTTGCGTGAACATGGGGATGTTACAATATACTCTCAGAGTGAAAAGTTTATTAACTACATCAAAACAACAGAACTGAAAGAATTAAAAGATATAAAGAATAATTATTAATACTTTATTAGTAGTGTCATATAATATATAGATAAATGCTTTATTCATCGTTGGGGATGAACATGAAAATTAAATTATTACTATTATTCTTGATATGCTTAATAAGTATAGTGATGATATGTGTATTCTCTGGTTTCACAAATAACCGTAATAATGAACTAGCTTCTGAAAACCTTCTCACAAGTACAAATAATCACAATTCTACAGAAGTACTTCTCACCGACAAAACTAATACTATTTCTATTAAAAAATATAATGGAAAACTGTATATAACCAAAATCAATGAAAGTTTTGATGAAACTTTTAAAACGCAACCCAAAGAAGTGGATTATTTCCGTCTTGTAAATCGCTACAACGCACTCCCACAAAGTTTCACACCACAACTTATTTCAGTAAATGGAGATAAAGTTGCATTAAAATCGTCTAATTCAAAGCTGTCACAGATAACGTGTACTGCTATGTAGTGATAAGTGTTGTATCTACAAAGGAACAATTTACTTAATAACACAAAAAGAAATGGCAATATATTGCACAAAAAGCTTACAAATCAGGCTTGAACGAGGTATAATATCAGAGAAGAATTACTTACTAACTATTTGTTTATTATAAATTTAAAAAAATACTTCCATTTATTAACTAATTTTGTTAGAATTTATATGCTCAGCATTTTGGATACGTGGTTTATATTTAAATATTAACTAGGAGAGAAATAATGGAGACCGTCAGAAAAGCTAATATTGCTGATATAAACCTTATGAGTTCCATACATGCAAAGGCGTGGAAGATAGCATACAAAGGCTTGGTGCCACAGAATTATTTGGATAACCTAGCTGAAAATTTTTGGGTTGATTCATTTAATAAAAGCTTTCAAGAAAAGCTTAGTGAAGCATTTGTCTACGAAATAAACGGCCAAGTTACAGGTTGTATTACTTATGGAAAAGCACGAATTCCAGCAAGCTGTATGGGAAATCTTCCATGCAACAAAGAGTGCTCATGGTGCGGTGAAATATACTCATTATATGTAGACCCTGACCACTGGGGCACGAAACAGGGGTTTTTACTTACAAAAGCTGCATTAAATGAATTAGTGCGTTTAGGTTATACACAAGCATATTTATGGGTATTGTCCACCAATAAAAGAGGTATTGACTTTTATAAAAGATTTGGGTTTACAGATAATAATGAAAGCGCTGTCTTTACTTTACAGGGAATGAATCTCAAGGAGCAGAGATTCATCATAAAGCTTATTTAGTTAATTTGTTAGGTTAGTTATATAGCAATAAATTAGTAGGGGGTAGTTCATATGCCATTTTGTCCAAAGTGCAGATGTGAATACAGAGAAGGCTTCAGCGAGTGCGCTGATTGTGATGAAATGCTCGTTGATAGTTTTCCTAAAACTGAGCTCCCAAAAGAAAACGACCATGAAATGTACCTTAAAACAGTAGCCACCGATATTGATGCCGAGATGCTAATTGAAATGCTAGCAAATGAGGGCATACCAGTAAGAAAAAAGTATAGAGAATGTGGAGATTACCTAACAGTATTTATGGGAAAGACTGTAATGGGTATAGATCTTTTTGTTCCGTCAAGCTTATACCAAAAAGCTTTAGAAATAACTAATTTTGAAGCACCAGCTATTAGCGACGAGGAATTATGTAACATAGCTGAAACTACTCCTTATGAGACTGCTAGTACTTTTAATGAAACTACTACTCGTACTCCTAGTGAAGCTGCTACTAGTACTTTTAATGAAGCTGTTACTAGCACTCCTAATAGTACCATTGCAAATGTTACAGATTACTCTACATATAATTCTGCAGAAATACCCAAGATTGATACCAATAAATATGTTGATTCATATATCAAGAGACAAAGAACAGTACAGCTTGTACTACTAATTGTTTTTATATCGCCAATTATTATAGGATTGTTGGTGTCTTTATTTTTCTTAATAAAGCATCTTTTAATGTCTTAAGAACAATGTGATGTGTAACTTTTACTAAAACAAATTTGAAACTCACCTGTAAATTTTAATACTTTGTGGTATAATTCTAAAGGGACTGCCTAATATTAGGAATGTCCCTTCTTAAATGTACTAAAATACGGAGGATTAATTTTGAGCAAGAGAGTTACTACGCAAGTATCTGCTGAGGAAATAGCCCAGCAGTACAAATATATAGAATCAATAAAACAACAAATACAGCAAATTGTAAATACTACGGGAAAGCCCATGAGGTACAATATTGAGACCTTTGGCTGTCAGATGAACGAAAATGATTCTGAAAGGCTTTCGGGTATGCTTTCTGAGATGGGCTATTCCGAGTGTGCCAAAAGAGCGGATAGCGATTTAATTATATTCAACACCTGCTGTGTAAGAGAAAATGCTGAACAAAAGGTGTACGGCCACTTAGGAGCACTTAAAAAGCTTAAGGATATTAATCCAAATCTGAAAATTGCAATTTGTGGCTGTATGATGCAGCAAAAAGAGGTTGTAGAGCATATCAAAAAGGTATATAGACATGTAGATATCATATTTGGCACTCACAATCTCTACAAATTACCAGAGCTTCTGAACAATGCTATGAACTCCGATAAGACAATTATTGATGTATGGGAGTCCACCGGTTCAATAGCTGAAAACATGCCTATAATACGACGTGAAAATCTCAAGGCATGGGTTACTATTATGTATGGATGTAATAATTTTTGCACCTACTGTATTGTACCCTATGTAAGAGGCAGAGAGAGAAGCAGAAGCCTTGAGGATATAAAAAATGAGGTAAATAAGCTTGCAAAAGACGGCTGTAAGGAGATTACCTTGCTTGGACAAAACGTAAACTCCTATGGTAAGGATCTAGATGATAATATCAGCTTTGCAATGCTGCTAAGAGAACTAAATGAAATAGAAGGCATTGAGAGAATACGCTTCATGACCTCTCATCCAAAGGATTTATCCGATGAGTTAATTGCTGCTATGAGGGACTGCGATAGTGTTTGCGAGCATCTACACCTGCCTGTTCAGTCTGGTAGTACGAAAGTACTTGATGAGATGAACAGAAAATATACAAAGGAGCAGTATTTAGAGCTTGTCCGCAGGATTAAAGAGCAGATCCCTGATATATCAATGTCTACCGATATAATTGTTGGATTTCCAGGTGAAACAGAAGAGGACTTCTCTGAGACAATGGATGTAGTTTCAAAGGCTAGATTTGACATGGCGTATACCTTCCTTTATTCAAAAAGAACGGGTACTCCCGCGGCTAAAAACCCTGATCAAGTACCGGAGGAAGTAAAAAAAGAGCGTTTTGACAGGTTACTTGAGCTACAAAATTCTATCAGCCGAGAAATTAATGACGAGCTGCTCGGAAAAGAAGTAGAGGTGTTGGTAGAGGGCTTGAGCAAGAGCAGCAAAACTACCTACACTGGAAGAACAAGAGGCAACAAAATTGTCAACTTCAAGGGCAGGGAAGATTTAGTAGGAAGACTAGTAAAGGTTAGGATTGAGACAGTTCAGACATGGTCTTTACTGGGCAAACTAGTTGAATAGTGTGCTATTATACTATAAATAATTTAGTATTTTATTTATTTCAATTAAATATAATTGCGCCCTTTAATAATTATTTGAATGTTTATTAATAATAATTTAGTGTTTTATATATTAAGAAAAGTGAGGATGAGTAAATGGAAAATAATATAATTGAAAAGGCTAGAGAATTAGGCGGATTACTTGCAGAATCAAATGAAATGGCAGTATACAAAGCAGCCGAGGCAAAAATGCAGGCAGATGAAAAATCAAATAAACTCATGAGCGATTACAAAAAACTTCAAATAGAGATGGTAAAGCTAACTCGTGGAAATGCTGAAAAGGAAGCAATTGAAGAAACAAAGCAAAAATTGCTTGCAACCCAGGATGAGATTAATTCCTATGAAGTAACATACAATTTCTTGAAGTCAAAAGCTGACGTTGAAGCAATGATGAAGCAGGTAAATGACATAATTATTTTCTCAATTACAGGGGAAACTGGTTGTTCAGACGACAAGTGCAAAACTTGTGGCGGTGGATGTAAAGGATAAATAGAATCAATAAACAAAAATGTGGGGTTTAAATAATGGCAGCTTTAACGCCAATGATGCAACAATATCTTGACATCAAGGAGCAGTATAAAGATTGCATACTGTTTTTCCGCCTTGGTGACTTCTATGAAATGTTTTTTTCAGACGCAGAAACTGCTTCTAGAGAGCTAGAAATAACTCTAACAGGCAGAGATTGCGGACTTGAGGAGAGAGCGCCCATGTGTGGTGTTCCTTTTCATGCAGCAGATAATTATATATCGCGATTGATTAACAAGGGCTACAAGGTAGCTATATGTGAGCAGGTGGAGGATCCTGCCCTTGCTAAGGGCTTGGTAAAAAGGGACGTTATCAAGATAGTTACTCCCGGAACTGTCACAGATGCTGCCATGCTGGATGAAAAGAAAAATAATTACCTTATGTCTGTTTACAAGTCAGGCAATTTTTTTGGTATTGCAGTAGTTGACATTACTACTGGGGATTTCTTTGCTACAAAGATTACCTGGGGCAACACCAAAGCAAAGCTCCTGGATGAGATTGCAAAGTTTTTACCCTCTGAATTGGTGGTTAATGAAGAATTTATGAAGGATGCTGATACTATAGCGTCAATCAAAGCACGTTTTAGTATCTATATTTCAAACTTTCCAGATAAATACTTTGATTTCCAGGCGGCAAAGGGTGCTGTTTGTATTCAATTTGAAGATCAATTAGCAGCAAAGAAGCTTATTTTTAATGATTATGATATCTCTATAAATGCCTCTGGAGGGCTGCTAGGTTACTTGGAGAATACTCAGAAGGTCTCGCTAGCACATATTCAGAGCTTAAAGCTATATGAAATTGATGAGTATATGGTGCTTGACGTAGCAACAAGGAGAAACCTTGAACTTACCGAAACAATGAGGGAAAAGTCTAAACGAGGTTCTCTTCTTTGGGTTCTTGATAGAACAATGACCTCCATGGGGGGCAGACTACTGAGAAAATGGATTGAACAGCCTCTAATTAAACTTGGAGACATTCACGAAAGGCTATCTGCTGTTGAGGAATTCAAGGATAAGTACATGGCTAGGATGGAATGCCGTGAACTGCTAAAGAGGGTATACGATATTGAAAGACTATTGAGCAGAGTAGTTCTCGGTAGTGTTAATTGCCGTGATTTGGTTGCGCTCAAGAATTCCATTGGTCAGATACCGTTTATCAAAAATACACTCGAAGGCTTTGACAGCACCTATAACAAAGCATGCTGCGAGAGCATGGATAACCTTGTAGATATATTTGAGCTTATTGACAATGCTATCATTGATGAGCCTCCTGTTTCTATAAAGGAAGGCGGTATTATTAAGGATGGCTACAATGCTGAAGTGGACAAGCTAAGGCATGCTTCTACTGAGGGCAAGAGCTGGATTGCAGCTCTTGAGGCCTCTGAGAGAGAAAAAACGGGCATCAAAAACCTAAAGGTAGGCTTTAATCGTGTTTTTGGATATTATATTGAGGTTACAAAATCGTATTTATCGCAGGTACCGATAGAATATACCAGAAAGCAGACGCTTGCCAACTGCGAAAGGTATATTACTCCTGAGCTTAAAGAGATTGAGGATAATATACTAGGAGCGGAAGAAAAGATTATTCACTTGGAATATAGTATTTTCCTTGAGGTTAAGGACATTATTGCAAATGAACTCACCAGGATTAAGAATACAGCATCCGCGCTAGCTGAGATAGATGCGTTGCAGGCACTTGCTGAGGCGGCTGACCGCGAGGGGTATGTGAAACCGGTGGTCACATCAGGTTCTGCCCTCAATATAGTTGACGGCAGGCACCCTGTTGTTGAGAGAATGATTGAAAAGTCAGGGTTTGTACCTAATGATACAATTCTAGATTGCGACGAGAACAGGCTTGCAGTTATTACAGGGCCAAATATGGCAGGTAAATCAACCTACATGCGCCAGTCTGCATTAATTGTTCTGATGGCTCAAATGGGAAGCTTTGTGCCCGCTACAAGTGCCGAAATAGGTATAGCGGATAGAATATTTACAAGGGTTGGGGCATCTGATGACCTCGCTTCAGGACAGAGTACCTTTATGGTAGAGATGACAGAGGTAGCAAATATCCTATCAAATGCTACACCAAAGAGCTTGCTTATACTAGATGAGATTGGCCGTGGTACCAGTACCTTTGATGGCCTAAGTATTGCTTGGTCTGTCATTGAGTATATCGTAAATAAGGAAAGGCTTGGAGCCAGAACCCTGTTTGCTACTCATTATCATGAGCTTACTGAGTTAGAGGGTAAGCTGTCCGGAATAAAGAATTACTGTATTACAGTAAAAGAACAGGGCGAGGACATAATTTTCTTGCGTAAAATAATCCGTGGTGGTGCGGACGACAGCTATGGTATTCAGGTTGCCAGATTGGCAGGGGTTCCAAAGCCAGTTATTGAACGTGCCAAGGAAATTTTATCAGAGTTAGAGGACTCGGATATTAGTAAGAGAGATTCAAAGAAGAAGACAAAAAAACAGGTAGATGGTCAGATGGATCTTTTTGCTGCAGCACAGGCACAATCTACAGCTCAGCACATTGTTGACGATATAAAAAGAATAGATATCTCAAGGGTTACCCCAATAGATGCAATGAATATTCTTTATGAGCTACAAAAGAAGTGTCAGAGTAATGATTAATCGGGCTAAAGTGAGTTATCGTATTTTAGATTATTGTATTCTAGATTATTGTATTTCGGATTACTGTATTCTAGATTATTGAATTATGGATTATTGAATTATGGACGAATTATAGATTTACTCGTAAATTAATTATTTAAATGTGATATATAAATAAGTAAAGGAGGTACTATGGGAAGCATTATTATTCTTGATGAAAATACATCTAATAAAATAGCTGCTGGTGAAGTGGTGGATAAGCCTGCATCAGTTGTCAAGGAATTGGTTGAAAATTCTATAGATGCTGGTGCTACAAGTATTTCCGTGGACATAAAAAATGGTGGAATTTCAGCTATACGAGTTACTGACAATGGTAAGGGTATATCTGAGGATGATGTTGTAATAGCATTTGAAAGGCATGCAACAAGCAAGATTAAGCGTGCTGAGGATCTCGACTCTATCCTCACAATGGGTTTTCGAGGTGAGGCGCTTGCAAGTATTGCTTCGGTTTCAAATGTTGAGCTTCAAACCAAGACTGCTGATAGCACATATGGTATGTATGTGAGCATTAGTGGTGGAAATATTCAGGAGGTTAGGCAGACAGGATGTAATGTCGGCACATCAATTACTATTAGGGATTTATTCTTTAATACTCCTGCAAGGTACAAGTTTCTAAAGAAAGATTCTACCGAAGCTGGATATATCTCTGATACTATGACACGAATTGCTTTGGGCTATCCAGAGATAGCATTTTCACTCACCAGTAATAGAATAAATGCACTCAGAACACCGGGAAATGGAGATCTGAAAAGTACTATTTTCAGCATTTACGGTAGAGAGGTTGTTAAAGACCTTATCGAGGTAAACTTTTCTGATGAAAAGCTCAAGGTTCACGGCTATGTTGGCAAGCCCGAAGCTGCTAGAGCTAATAGGACCTATCAATCATTATTTATTAATAGACGATATGTTAAAAGCAGGCTGGTTTCTTATGCTGTTGAACAAGCATACAGCAGTATTTTGATGAAAAATAGGTTCCCGTTTTTTGTTCTGAATATTACGCTCAACCCTTTATTGGTTGACGCAAATGTACACCCTCAAAAAATGGAGGTACGGTTTGCTGACGAGAGTTACCTAACTAGAACAATATATATGGCTGTGGCTAGTGCACTTAGTGGTAAGGAACTGTTTGCGCCAGTTACAGTTACCAAAAAGGACCGAGAGCTATTTAAGTTCAATGGCGCTATAAATAAAGATTATGTTCAGCAGACAATGGATATTAACTCTGAAGCTGTCAATCTGCAGGGGAGTGTTAGCAAGCATGGTATTGATATAAAAGCAGATGGTGTCAGCAAGCATGGTATTGATATAAAAGCAGATGATGTGAGCAAGCATGGTGTTAATATAAAATCAGATGATACGAGCAAGCAAGGTGTTAATATAAAATCAGATGATGCGAGCAAGCAAGGTGTTGATATAAAATCAGCTAGTGGTCAGCAACCTCCTCAAGTGGATTATATTAAGAATAATTCCGAGTTGCAGCAACAAGCTTACACAGTTTCTGACAAGCAAGTGACCGCACAGCTTCACGCCGAACTGAGCAAGCTTAATGATAATAACGTTGTACAAAGTAGTTTGAATGTTAATGAAAATATCGGTTGGGCCCAATCAATGCAAAAGCAGAATGCTGTACAGCCCGAGCAATCAACCGTTTCATCACATTCTGTACGAGAAAACGATATTGGCAAACCGCTTTTTCGTTATGAACATGAACAATCAATCGGAGAAAGTGCTACTGGGAAGCCTCTTTTTAGTGCTGAGCATGAACAATCAATGCCAGAGAGTGCTACTGGAAATGCTAGTGCTATAAGCCAAACAGAGAGCACATTACAGCATAATGAAGACAATAACCTCTTATCAATGAGATATATTGGCCAGGCCTTTTTCACATATATTTTACTGCAAAATGGCGATGAGCTAGTAATGGTGGATCAGCACGCGGCCCATGAGAGAATTATATACGAAAGACTTAAGATCAAATATGAATCCATGGAAAACCTCACACAGCTATTGCTAGAGCCAGTGGTTCTCCATTTACAGCCTGTTGAGCTTATATGTGCAACGTCCAATGAGGAGCTGTTCTCACGAATAGGAATGATGTTTGAGGATTTTGGCAATAATTCAATTATAATTAGGGGAGTGCCCTACGCGGCAGCAGAATGTTCCCCTGCGGAATTATTCCAAGAGCTGCTTAACAAGCTTCAGAATAGTGCGAAGCCTATTAATACACCTGTTGCTGATGAAATACTTCATACTGTTGCCTGCAAGGCAGCCATTAAGGCAAATAAAAAGCTAAATGAAGCTGAGGTTCAGCAATTACTTTTGGAATTATCAAGAACAGGCTCAAAATACACCTGTCCACATGGAAGGCCAACTGTTATAAGGCTTACGAAATATGAGATAGAGAAGATGTTTAAGCGTATAGTGTAGTCAGAACAATGAATATGTTCTGGCTACTAACTATTAATTTCATAGTATATAACTATTTATAAACTGATAGCATATATCTATTTAAAACTGATAGCATATATCTATTTAAAAACTGATAGCATATATCTATTTAAAAACTGAGGATAATAAAATGCAAAATGTTATAGTTATTGTAGGGCCTACGGCTTCAGGGAAGACCAGCCTTTCCATTGATTTGGCTAAGCATTATAACGGTGAGATTATTTCTGCTGATTCAATGCAGATATACAAATACATGGATATCGGAACTGCTAAGCCCACAATCGAAGAGATGGAGGGTATTAAGCACTATCTGATTGATGAGGTTAATCCTGATGAAGACTTCAACGTTGTTAAATATACACAATTGGCTAACCAGTATATTGAAGAAATATTCTCAAAGGGAAAACAGCCTATAATTGTTGGTGGAACGGGACTTTATGTAAGCTCACTAGTAAATAATATTACGTTTAGCGAGTCTGAGTGCGACCCTGAGCTTAGAAATAAACTTCAGCAGGAAGCAGATGAGTATGGTGCACAGTACTTGCATGATAAACTCAGCAATGTTGATCCGGAAGCAGCAGATAGCATACATCCTAATAATATAAAGAGAGTAATAAGAGCACTTGAAATCTTCTATCAGACACAGAAGCCCAAAGCCTTTCATAATGAGCAATCCAAGCAAACGCCTCCAAAATACAACTATATTTTGCTTGGTCTTAATATGGAGCGAGAACTGCTTTATTCAAGAATTAACAAGCGCGTAGATATTATGCTGGAGGCTGGGCTACTAGAAGAAGTAAAGCATATCATTAAATTGGGTTATGGCGACTGTAATATTGCAATGCAGGGGATAGGATATAAGCAAATAATTTCATATCTCAATGGTGATATCTCCTTTGAAGAAGCAATAGAACTTATAAAAAGAGATTCCCGCAGGTATGCTAAACGCCAATTAACCTGGTTCAGAAGAATGAATGAAATTAATTGGTTAAATGTAGATAATATTGGAAATAATGATAATGTTGTAAGCTCTGCAATTGCTATTATTGATGGGCTATTGAGATAAATTAGTATCTCTAGGGCAATAGGTGTTGCACGATGTTTAATTTTCCTGTAAAATTAAACCACAGATATATAAAAAAACTTAAGGAGTGGATCTATTTTGGTGAAGAATACAATTAACCTGCAAGACATTTTTTTGAATCAAGTAAGGAAAGAACATATTGCTGTTACTATTTATTTGACAAATGGTTTTCAGCTTAAGGGTATGGTAAAGGGCTTTGATAATTTTACAGTTGTATTGGACAGTGATGGAAAGCAGCAGCTAGTATATAAGCATGCAATATCAACCATTAGCCCAATGAAGGTTGTAAACCTTATCTTTAATGAGCAAAACAAGGAACAATAATTCAGTGGTAAGAACTAAACAAGTAACAGTAATTCAGTGGTAAGAATAAACAAGGAACAGTATTTTAGTGATAAGATCAAAAAACAATTTAATAGAAATAAATAAAAGATACATATAAAAATGTATTTAAAAAAGAGTCTCGACTATTTAAATAGAACGAGACTCTTTTGTATTACATCCTTCTGAATACTCCAATAACCTTACCCAAAATAGATAGCTCATCTTTTACAATAATAGGCTCCAGACTACTGTTTTGTGGCTGAAGTCTGTAATGCCCCTTTTCTTTGTAAAAAGTCTTACAAGTAGCTTCATCTCCAATAAGTGCAATTACTATATCACCATTTGAGGCAGTAGCTTGTTGCTTAACAAGGACAAAGTCCTTATCCAGTATACCAGCTTCAACCATGCTATCACCTTGAATTTTCAACATAAAAGCATCACCATTTTGCACAAAATCAACTGGTAAGGGGAAAGTGTCTGTTATGTTTTCTACTGCTAAAATAGGTTGACCAGCAGTAACCCTACCTACAACAGGAACATCTACCATTTCACGTGTTGTATAATAGCCCGCTCTGTTGGAATTGGCAGTAGGGAAGGTATTCTTTTCTTTATTAACGATTTTAATAGCTCTAGGCTTGGTTGGATCTTTTTGGAGTTTACCACTTTCAATAAGCTTCTCTAAATAGCAATGAACAGTTGAGGTAGATTTAAAACCAACTGCAGAGCATATTTCTCTGACAGATGGGGGATATCCATTTTCAACAACACATTTATTTACGTAATTAAGTATCTCTTGCTGCTTATTTGAATTCTTTTTAGACATATCACACCTCAAATATGTATATTTTAATAACATTTTAACATGATTGGTATTAAAAAGCAAACGAATGTTCGAATTTTTTATCTGGATATATTGACAACAGAACGTATGTTCTGTAATATATAATTATAAAAGAACATACGTTTGTTTAGAAAGGATGTACATATATGAATACTAAAAAGAATAATTATAAAAAACCAGTGAAAAATACTAAAAGGACAAGATATACATTAAAAAACAGAAAGAGATTTTTTACATTGCTTATGATTCTTTGTGTTGTTATCTTTACTACTGTTTATACTACAAATGTTTTTGGTGCTAAACCAGTTACATATGAAAATGTTGTTGTCGACAAGGGCGATACACTTTGGAGTATAGCGAGCAAATATACACATAGTGATATCAGGGGATACATACGCGAGATTAAAGCAATAAACAATCTTGAATCATCTACTATTTTTGAGAATACCGTACTTGTTGTACCTGTTGAAACTGAGTAACCCTAAATCTATTGAAAGTGAGTAACTCTAAATCTATTGAAAGTGAGTAGTTCAAAATCTGTTTATATGAGTAGCTCTGAAACTGTTAAATTACGTTGAAAGTGAGTAGCTCGTAATATGTTAAAAGTAGGTAATTCTAAGCCTGTTGAACGTGAGTTGTACTGAACTTTTGCAATTTGACAATTCAATTAGCTGGTAGTATTATAATTCTAGTGTTGTTGCTTGATTTGACATAATTTTATGTATTTTGGGGGCCTTTTGACAATGACATCAGAGTTAATTGCTAATATGTTTTTTATTGGATGCATTTTATTTTTAGTCGGTGCAATTGTACCTTTTTTTACATATAGAAATCCTACCTATTCAAATACTATTTCCGGGATAGCTAGCTGTTTGGCCAGTGCTATCATTCTTTTTGCATCCATATATAAGCTTTTATTTTTAAATGATATTAGTATCAACTTTGATATTAATACTAACATTCCTTTTTTAAGTGTAAGTTTTAATATTGATAACTTATCTACATTCTTTATATCTATAATTTCTTTGGTATCATTGATTGTTTCAATTTATTCATTTGGATATATGAAGCATTATTATTACAGAAGAAATATTTGTCTGTTTTCTTTATTCTATAATACTTTTATTTTGACTTTGTTACTACTTGTTTCAAGCAGTAATCTTTTACTCTTCCTTATACTTTGGGAGCTAATGGCTCTTACCTCATACTTCTTGGTAATCTATGAGCACGACAAAGATGACGTTCAAAAGTCGGGCCGTATTTACATAATCATGACACATATTGGGACTGCTTTTATTATTGCAGCATTCAGTATGATAGCGTATTACGGTGGTAGTTTTGAACTGGCTAATATTAATGCCTCTCAGATTCCTACTAGTTCTGCTAGCATTATCTTTATATTCCTTACCATTGGATTTGGCACAAAAGCCGGAATTTTTCCGCTTCATATATGGCTACCTTCGGCGCATCCCGTTGCTCCTAGCAATATATCAGCGCTTATGTCAGGTGTTATGATAAAAATGTCAGTATACGGTTTATTGAGAGTACTATTTGACATCTTTGAAGGCAACGCATATTGGTGGGGAATAGTGCTTCTTGTTCTTGGCTTTGTATCTGCAATACTAGGTATATCATATGCAGTAGTATCAACGGTAAATATCAAGAGAATGCTAGCATATTCAAGTATAGAAAATATGGGTATAATTTTTTGCGGAATTGGTATAATGCTTATTGCCAGGGCAGCAGACAACCCATTTTTACTAGCGATTTCACTAACAATAACACTTCTACATACACTCAATCATTCTATATTTAAATCCTTGCTATTTATGGGAGCTGGTGCTATTCAGGTTTCGGCAGGTACAAAGAATATAGAAAAGCTTGGTGGCCTGATTAAAAAAATGCCGATAGCTTCTCTGTTTATATTAGTAGGCTGTTTGGCTATATCTGCTGTTCCACCATTCAATGGTTTCCTTAGTGAATATATGATCTTTCAAACACTTATTAGCGGTATAACCTATTTTCTTTCCATTTCAAAGTTATATCTTGCAATTATTTTGCTAATTGCTGCAATTGTATTGGCGCTTACAGGTGCTTTGGTAGCATATTGCTTTGTTAAACTGTTTGGAATAGCTTTTCTTGGAGTGCCCAGAAGCACTTCATCTAAAAATGCAGTTGAATCAGATAAATCAATGCTCGCAGCACTTGGAATTGGTAGTGTGTTGTGTGTTATACTAGGCGTTTTCCCTAAACTAATTATTTACTATATAGACAAGATAAGTCAGCAGTTAATAGGCTCAAGTCTGTTTGATAGCAGTTGGTCATTAAGTAAGCTACCCGTTTATCCCATTGGCAGTGGTAAGCTTGAGTTGTCAATACTGGGGATTTCTGCAGTGTTACTTATTTGTGGTGCTATAGTAGTTTCAGTGATACTTATTTTAAGAAAAAGAACCTCTATAACTCGTTATTCTACATGGGATTGTGGCTTTCAGCAGCTAAATTGCAAAATGCAGTACACTGGCATTGGATTTTCTAAGCCACTTACCATTATCTTCAGAGGTCTATTTAAACCTTCGAGAGAAATGTCTGTTATAGAAGGGGAGGGCCCTTATTTTGTTAAGAGCGGGGTATACAAGATTTCCACTGTAAAGGTTTTTGAAAAGTACCTCTATATTCCTATTGTTAAATTCTTTATAAATTTCTCTAGGAAAATGAGATTCTCCGTGCAAACAGGAAGTGTGCACACTTATTTATTTTACTTTTTTGCTGCACTTATTGTAATGCTTGTTTACTTCATTATAAATTAGTGATTTGCATTAAATTGAATGAACAGACTAAAATGCTATATTGAATTAATACTTATATTGTATTAAAAGACTACATTGCTATATTGAATTAATACTTCTATAGAAAAGGACTTTGGTTATGCTAGTTTCAATTGTTAAGCTACTTATTCAGATGTTTATTGTAATACTGTTTTCACCTTTGCTTACGGGTCTAATTAGAAAACTCAAAGCTAAGGTGCAGCACAGAATAGGTTTGCCTATTTTGCAGCCTTATTACGATATCTGGAAGCTTCTCAAAAAGGATATGGTTGCTTCTTCCACAGCTTCATGGATATATTTTGTTGCACCTTATGTATATTTCACTACTTCTCTAGTAGCCTGCTTGTGTCTGCCTGTTATCAGCCAGCTTACGGGTTTTACTGCTTATACTGACATACTGTTTATTGTTTATTTGTTAGTAGCGGGCAGGGTATTTATAGCACTAGCGAGCTTAGATACCGGCAGTACCTTTGGGGGGATGGGAAGTAGTAGAGAGATGCTGATTTCTGCTCTGATAGAGCCAGCCTTTTTTATAGTGCTAATAACAGTAAGTATAAAGGCAGGTTCAGGGTCAACCAACGTCTCAAATATTTATAGTTATTTGCAAAACATTGATGTTAAGCTTACTGCGGTAAGTCCTGTAAATATATTATTGCTTGGTTGTATGCTTTTAGTTTTGATTGCTGAGACTTCTAGAATTCCTGTTGATGATCCATCAACTCATCTAGAGCTTACTATGGTTCACGAGGCAATGACTCTTGAATACTCAGGAAGACATCTGGCTTTTATACAAATGGGTTGTTACCTAAAGCAATTTATGTTTATGACTTTTATAGCAAATATTCTTATGCCATTTGGTATGAATGTTAGCAATGTATTTGTAGCTATATGTATTTTTATTATAAAAATACTTGTTATAACATTAGTTATAGCAGTAATTGAGTTAAGCACGGTGAAATTCAGGCTTTTCAGTATGCCTAATATTGCAGCAATTGCATTTATTTTGGGTATTTTGGGCTTTATGTCGGGATTTATTTTTAACATATAGTAAAAGGAGATAAGTCGATGTATCAGAGCATTATCAATTTGTTGGCTATTTTAATATTGATATCTTCGTTTATTCTTATAGCAAATAAGCGTCAAAATTCATATATTTCAACCTTCAGATTGCAATCTGTACTGCTGGCAGCAATATCAGGCATAGTAGCAGTTACAAATACTATCAAACACAATAAATTTGACGAGATATTTATTATTTTTGCTCTTATTGTGGTATTCAAAGTAATTCTTATTCCAATGGTTATGCGTAGAACCTCAGAGAAGGTTGAGTATAAGGTTGAAAAGGATTTCTTTATAAACATACCTATATCATTAATCATTTGTGGTTGTCTTGTTATTATTAGTTGGTTTGTAATATACAACATTGATGGTATTACAGGAGGGGAGACCAAGAAATACTTGATATATACGCTTTCTATTGTATTGATTGGATTATTCTTTATGATAAGCAGAAGGAAAGCTATTGGTCAGATTATTGGTTTTTTGGTTATAGAAAATGGCATGTTTTTAGCCGCAATGCTTACCACCGAAGGTATGCCTATGATAGTGGAGTTGGGCCTATTCTTTGATCTGCTTACTGCTTTTTTGATTATGGGAATCTTTGTTTTTAAAATAAATAATGTATTTGAATCAATCGATATTAACAAGCTTAACAAATTAAAGGGTTAATGCTTTATGGAGGAATATATGTTACTGTTTTGGCTTTTAATACCGGCTATAATAAGTGGCTTGGTATGGACAAATAACAATAGATATATCATACATTATACCAATCTTGCAGGCGCAGTTGGGCTATTCATAGTGTCTATAATGACATTTATAGAAGTTAGTATAAATAAAAGCATATCTGGTATTGGCATATTCAGCAGGCTTATTTATATTGACTCACTTAACTGTTATCTGCTATTTATTACTGCCCTTGCATATCTTCTAGTGTCCATATATTCTATTAGTTATTTTGGGGAAGAGCTTAGAAAGAGAAGTATCACGCTTGGGAAACTCAAGCTTTATTATAGTCTCACCAATGCATTTATCCTATCAATGGTGCTGGCACTTAGTACGAGCAACATGGGAGTCATGTGGATTGCAATTGAAGCAACAACACTGGCTTCGGTATTTTTAGTTGGTTTCTACAATAACAAAACTGCTATTGAGGCTGCTTGGAAATATATTATTATATGTTCAGTTGGTATAGCCTTTGCACTCTTAGGAATAGTGCTTCTTTATTATTCCTCAACAGTAGCGTTAGGAAGCAGCTTTGAGGGGTTGAACTGGGAATATTTATTCAAAAATGCAAAATCCCTAAACGGTAGCATTCTCAAGATATCGTTTATATTTATTTTGCTGGGTTTTGGTACAAAAGCAGGTTTTTCTCCTGTACATACGTGGCTACCTGATGCCCATAGCCAGGCACCTTCACCGGTAAGTGCATTGCTTTCAGGAGTACTGCTCAATACTGCTATGTATGGTATTCTCAGAGTAATGACGATATTGAACACAAATTTAGGAGACAACAAGTACAGTGGTAGACTGCTCATTATTTTTGGTCTGCTGTCAATTGGAACTGCTGCATTCTTTATTCTGGTACAGAAAGACTACAAGAGATTACTGGCCTACTCAAGCATTGAGCACATGGGCATTATTGTACTTGGGTTTGGAATTGGAACTCCAATAGCAGTGTTTGCAGCCTTGTACCATACCTTCAACCATGCAATGACAAAGACCATGTTATTCCTTTCATCAGGAAACGTATATCTAAAGTATCATACTAAAAATATTTCAGGCATAAAAGGGCTAATAAAGACAATGCCGGTAACAGGTATAGTTTTTGTGCTAGGTATATTTGCCATCACTGGGATGCCGCCCTTTGGTATTTTTATGAGTGAGTTTAACACAGTTGTAGCTGCTTTTTTTGCTGAAAATTTCTGGGCGGCTGGCATTTTGCTATTCTTTATAGCTATTGTGTTTGCTGGCTTTATTAAGCAACTGAGCAAAATATTCTTCGGAAGATGCGATAACTCCGAAATTAAAAACGGAGAGATAGATTTTGTTGGTCCTGCTGTATTAGTAGTATTGCTTGCAATAGTGTTACTGATGGGAGTATATATTCCAGAGCCATTAAACAAAATTATGGAGGCATCGAGGGATATAATCCTTGGTATAGGGGGAAGTGGAATATGATAGCAGAGGCAATTTTAGAGACACTAAAGAGACTTTTATCATCGAGCATTGTGGATACTGCCATAAAAAACGAAAATGAAGTATATATAGACATTTTACCTGAAAGTGTACGTGCTTCAAACGCTAATGTGTTCACAAATATTGACTGCGTTTTAGTATCGCTGTTTGCTGTGGACGCTGCGGTTATAGATGGTGCTATGTACGTTTATTACACATATTCAGTGCGTTCTACTGCCACCTTGTTTGCACTTAGAGCAAAATTACCACTTTCAGAAAACCTGGTACTTGATTCCATAGCTAGGGACATACCAGCAGCAGCACTCTATGAACGAGAAATTCAGGATATGTTTGGCATTAAATTCTCCGACATACCTGATGGAAGAGAACTAGTGCACCACGGTAATATTAATACAAACATACATCCACTAAAAAAGGATTATGATACTCACCAAAAACCTGAGTTTATCAAAAGAGAGCAAGAATTTATTAAAATAAGTGGTACTGGTGTTTTTGAAGTACCTGTTGGGCCAGTTCATGCTGGGATAATCGAGCCGGGACACTTTCGCTTTAGTGTCGCGGGTGAACCAATAATTAATCTTGAAGGAAAGCTATATTATGTGCATAAGGGTATTGAAAAGCTTAGTGAAAATGAGCATTATATGAAGGTTCTCTTATTCTCCGAGCGTATATCAGGTGACGAAAGCTTTTCTAATTCATTGGCTTTTTGTCAGGCACTTGAAAAGATCAATGGCATAACATATATTCCAGAGAGAGCGTCATATTCAAGGGTAATATTCTCAGAGCTAGAACGACTCTATAACCATTTAGGTGATATAGCAGGAATATGCGTTGATGTTGCTTATATTTTTGCAAATGGGCAATTTGCAATGATGAGACGTTGGATACAGCTTTTGAATGAGCAGCTTACTGGCAGCAGATTTTTGAGAAATACAAATAAGCCAGGTGGTATCAGAAGGGACTTTATTCACAGTAATGAAAAGATTATTATAGAGTGCCTTGATAAGCTCTATAAGGAATTTACTGACACAGTTAATGTTGTTAAGCGTAATTCAATGTTCATAGATAGAGTAGAAAATACAGGCGTATTGCCGAACAAGATTGCTGTCGACCTAAATGCAGTTGGACCTGGAGGAAGAGCTAGTGGGATAACCTCAGATGTAAGAAAGGAATTCCCTTATGAGACTTATTCCAAGCTAAAATTTGAGGTACCTAAACATAATAATGGTGATGTCAATTGCCGTATGAATGTAAAAATAGAGGAAGTATTTGAATCAATCAGTTTAATAAGACAGTGCCTGGACAAGATGCCTGAGGAAGGTTCTATTAGCACAGAAACACTCCATTTTGAGCCCTACCGCTATGCCTTTGGCATGACGGAGTCCCCTCGAGGAGAGAATATCCACTTTGTAATGACTGGTGAGAATGATACTATTTATAGATATAAAATTAGAACTCCTTCGTTTTGCAACTGGCCGGTTCTATGTCATGCCGTTAGAACCAACACACTAACGGATTTTCCTCTGGTAAATAAGAGCTTCAACCTATCTTACTCAGGTAATGACTTGTAAAAGAAATTTTCTTGCTCAGGATATGACCTGCAATAAGGTTTAACTGGTTTAACTGGTTTAACTAATTTTTCAAAAGTAATTCTATTTGTGAAAGGAAAATGCACATGTATAATGCAATTAAAAAATTCATACAGCATGGAACTGTAACTGTTAATTACCCCAAAAAACCAATAAAGAGCTCCTTCATTACGGGAGATCCTGAATTTGATATGAGTAAATGTAATCAGTGTCAGACTTGTGTTAAGGTCTGTCCAACCAAAGCAATCATTTTCGAGGACAGCCAGTTATCAGAAAAAGTTCCTGGGGTAAATGTTGATGAATGTATTTTTTGCAGATTGTGTGAGGAAAGCTGTCCCAATGCTGCTATAAAAATGACAAACAGATTTGAATTGGCTCAAAAGGATCGACAGACTCTTCGCACAACACCCTTGTACGTTAAAGAAAGTGAAGTAGAAGGCCTTAGCTACGAGCTATTGGGACAACAGTTAAAAGAGAATATTTCAAAATACTTTGGCAAGAGTCTTCATATTCGTGAAGTTGATGCTGGTTCCTGTAATGCCTGCGACAATGAAATTCAGGCATTAAATGGGCCGTATAACGATATTGAAAGATTTGGTATACACTTTGTTGCTTCACCACGCCATGCAGACATGCTGCTTGTAACGGGGCCTGTTGCTCGCAATATGGAGGAGGCACTTATAAAGACATACAATGCTACTCCGTCCCCAAAATTGGTGGTCGCTGTTGGTGCATGCGCCTGCAGTGGCGGAATTTTTAAGGATAGCTATGCAACAAGAAATGGAATAGATACTATTATTCCTGTAGATGTATATATTCCTGGTTGTCCACCTCGCCCACAGGCAATAATATATGGTATACTAAAAGCAATAGGGAGGAAGTAGCCGAAATATTTTTTTTGGCGAAGATAAAAATGTCAGAAAAATGTATACTACAAGATAGAGACTGTATAAATTGTGGGGAATGCGACATATGTGATCTCGACCCAAATAAGAGATGCGACGATTGTGGGAAGTGCATAGAAATTGATGTTGACGATTATAGAAGTCTAAATATACAAGATTTTTTAAAGCAGCACGTAAAGATGGACGATAAGGGTAATATAAAAATAGATGAAAATGCTAAAGATTTTGATGATGGAGATAATGAATCAGTAGAGCTTGATTATGATGGTATAGATGATAACTATGATGATGAGCTGGATTTATATCCATTTGAAGAAGAAGAATTTGACCTTGATGACTTCGGAGCAGAAGATTTTGATTTAGATGATTTTGAAGAGGACGAATCAGATATGCATTGTGGCTGTCATAACCATCTAGAGCATAATCATGATGAAAAATGTGGCTGCCACAGCCAGCTAGAGGATAGTCACGATGACGATTGCGGCTGTCATAACCATCTAGAGCATAATCATGATGAAAAATGTGGCTGCCACAGCCAGCTAGTGGATAGTCACGATGACGATTGTGGCTGTCATAATCAGCTAGAGCATAATCATGATAACGATTGTGGCTGTGAGGGTGGAGCTGCTTTACCAGATAAAAGTAGTTAAATAGCCATACTTATTAATTATTTGAAAGGAACTGACAGGCAAATGCCTAAAGAAATATATCTAGATAATAGTGCAACTACAAAACCATATGATGAAGTTATAGATTATATGCATGAAGTAAGCAGGCTATATTATGGTAATCCATCATCGCTACACACAAAGGGTATTGAGGCAGAAAACCTTTTGAAGCAGGCTAGAAGCCGAATTGCTGAAACACTGTCAGTTGACCCAAAGGATATTTTTTTTACATCAGGTGGTACTGAAGCCAATAATCTAGCTATATTAGGCTATTTGTATGGCAATCCTAGGCTAGGCAAGCATATAATTACCAGTGAAATTGAGCACCCATCAGTGTTAGAAGTGTATAAGTACTTGGCTACTAATGGTTATAGGGTAGACTATATCAGGGTAAATAGCGATGGTACTCTGGATATTGATGATTTGAAGAGTAAGCTAGATAATGAAACATCATTAATAAGCTTGATTCATACCAACAATGAGGTTGGTGCAGTACTTGATATTAGCGAAGTAAAAAACGCTATGAACGATAGAAGTCCTAAAGCCGTGCTTCATATCGATGCGGTTCAAGCTTACGGCAAGACGTCATTACGACCTGTTGACAGCAATATAGATTTATTGTCTTTTAGTTCCCATAAAATACATGGGCCTAAGGGTGTTGGGGCATTATATGTTAGAAGAGGAATTAGACTTAAACCTATATTAATAGGTGGCGGTCAGGAACTCAATATACGCTCAGGTACAGAAAACGTTCCAGGAATATGCGGATTTGGTCTGGCCGCGCAGATAATTCATAGTGATCTAAATAAGAATTATGAGCATGTGCTGGCATTAAAGAAACACTTCGAACGCTGTATAAAAGAAAATTTTCCCGATGCTCAAATAAACTCATATGAGCATGCTTCACCATACATTATTAATATTTCATTTGCAAACTTGAAAGCGGAGGTTTTGCTGCACCACCTAGAGCAAAAAGGCATATTTGTCTCCACTGGTTCAGCATGTTCCTCCAAGAAGAATCATCACAGCCATGTGCTTAAAGCCATGGGAGTTAGTCCCAAAATGATTGATGGCGCAATAAGATTCAGCCTATGTGCATCAAACACTTTTGAAGAGATTGACGAAACAATAACTGCATTGAAGGAAATAATACCTGTAATCAGCATTAAGAAAAAACGCTAACCTATACTTTTAGTAGTAAAATCTACTACAATACAGAAAGAGTTAACTACTGTACAGAAAGATTCTAAACTCTATAAAGAACGTATACTAATATACTTTGGAAGGATTGAATAATTTGAAAAGAATAATTTTGGTCAGATACGGAGAAATAATTCTCAAGGGCCTAAACCGACCTGTTTTTGAGGATAAGCTGATAGGAAATATCAGAAACTCAATATACAAGTTTGGCAAGGCTAAGGTGTGGAAATCACAGGGTAGAATTTACATTGAGCCGGAGGACGAGAACTATAACTTCAATGAAGTAATTAATAAGGTTACAAAAATCTTTGGAATTGTTTCTGTTAGCCCTGTATGGAAAATTGATACTGATTTTGAACAGATAGTATCACACTCTGTTGAAATGGTTAAAGAATTAGTTTCAAAAAATAATTATAAGAAATTTAAGGTTGAATCAAAACGTGGAGATAAACGCTTTCCCATGCAGTCACCTGAGATTAGCAGAGAAGTGGGAGGCGCTATCCTCTCAAATGTACCTGGTCTATCAGTTGATGTAAACAACCCTGACTTTGTACTTCATATAGAGGTACGTGAAAGCTCATATATTTATTCTGAAAAAATTCCTGCTCATGGTGGTATGCCAATGGGTTCAAACGGCAAAGCAATGCTGTTGTTATCAGGTGGTATAGATAGCCCTGTTGCTGGCTGGTTGATGGGTAAAAGAGGCGTATTGCTAGAAGCAATTCACTTCTACAGTTATCCTTATACCAGTGAAAGAGCAAAGCAAAAGGTAATTGACCTTGCTCAGATAATGACCCAATATTGTGGTAACATCAAACTGCACATAGTTCCATTTACTGAGATTCAGCTCGCTATAAATGATAATTGCCCCGAAGAACAGCTTACAATTATTATGAGAAGGATAATGATGCAGATAGCTGAAAAGGTTGCTAGAGATTGCGGTGCAATGGCACTTATCACAGGAGAAAGCATGGGTCAGGTGGCAAGCCAGACAATGCAGAGCCTATACTGCACTGATTCAGCTGTTAATATGCCAGTATTCAGGCCTCTTATCGCAATGGATAAGGTAGAAGTAATCGATATTGCTAGAAAGATTGAAACGTTTGAAACCTCAATTCTACCATATGAGGACTGCTGTACTGTTTTTGTAGCAAAGCATCCTCAAACAAAGCCAAAGCTGGAAAATATATTAAAGTCTGAAGAAAAGGTAGATTTAGAGCCACTAATAGCTAGAGCAATAGAAAATATTGAGGTAATTGTTGTAAAGCCATAATTAATAAAATAGCTACAAGCTAAGATAGCCACAAGCAAGATAGCTGCTGGCAAAATAGCTACAAGCTAAAATAGCCACAAGCAAGATAGCAACAAGTAATTACATCTAAATGTAAAACAATCTGTATAACTACTTAAACAACCTGCAAATTTGATTTAGCAGGTTGCCTAAGTAGTTTTTTATATTAGGTAAATAAGTGCTCAACCAATTTTGTCCTAAAATTAGTATAAATTCAAAGGGAAGATTAATATTATTTATATAAGACAAGTATTTTAAGGGTGGCCTTTATATGAGCAAAATAGCCATTAATTATAAAAAACTAAATAAAGCTAAAAAGATAGCTATTATATCCATATGTGTATTGCTTGTTGCAGCATGTATTTTTATATACAACACATATAGAGCCTTGAATTCAGATAAGTACTATAGTGGGATATCTATTGAAGGTGTTGATATTTCAGATCTATCAATAGCTGAGGCAAAAAAAGTTCTATATAGTAAATTCATTAATAAGTTTGAGAATTCGTCCATAAGTCTAGTTTACGATGATAAGAGCTGGCCTCTTGCACTAAAAGATATAGAATATTGCTTTAATATTGATACCACTCTTCAAAATGCCTATAAAATTGGGAGAAGCGGAAAATGGTATGAAAGGTCTAAACAGATTCACCTTTTAAAGATTAGCCCTGTTAACTTTGAGATGGCAGTAACATATAATGAATCTAAGCTAGCAGACAAGCTTGTACACATAAAAAAACAAATAGATTGTGATGCAAAATCCTCGTCATACAGCTACAACTATGGTAAAATTAATTATACAGATGATATTTATGGCAGAAGTTTTGACTTAGTAGCCAATAAATTAATTATCTCTACTCATCTTAATAATAGGAATTTGAGTAGTATTACACTAGTTGTTAATGACATTAAGCCACGACTGACTGTTAGTGAGGTAAAGGACATAAAAGACTTGCTAGCAACTTTTACAACAAGCTTCAATGCATATGACGAAAGCAGAACTCACAACGTAAAGCTTGCATGTCAGAGAATTAATAATATCATCGTAAAGCCTGGCGAGCAGTTTTCTATGAACACAGCGCTTGGACCAAGAACCGAGGCAAATGGTTATAGAAATGCTCCTGTTATACTTAATAATGAGCTTACTCCTGGAACAGGGGGTGGAGTATGTCAGGTTACCTCTACTTTATATAATGCAATACTGTTATCGAGATTAAATGTTGTGCAGCGTTCAAATCATTCTATACCTTTAGGCTATGTACCTCCTGGACAGGATGCAACCATTTCCGAAGGGTATCTTGATTTGAAATTTAAAAATAATAGAGATTATTCGGTATGTATTGTTGCTTTTGTCAAAAATAGCAATCTTACTATACAAATTATAGGCAAAAAACGCGCAGATGATCTTAAAACACAGCTAAAACCAGTTATTCTAGAAACTTATGAGGCACCAGGGCCTGATTACATAATTGATGACAGTCTTGCTGATTATCAGCAAATCGTTAGAAAGAATGCAAGGAATGGCATGAAGGTTGTCTTGTACAGGCAAACTCTAGATGAAAATGGCAATGTTATTAAAACAGAAAAAATAAGTACCGACGTTTATATGCCATTAAAAGGTAAGGTTGCCGTTAATCATAGAACCTACAACATGCTGAAAAACTCCACATGAAAAGGAAGATTACTATGAATGTACTGCTCTATAACAAAAAAGTAATTTGCCCAGTCTGTAACAAGGAGATTGAGGTAACTAAAGTAAAGAGCAAATCGGTAAAGGTAAAGTCAAGAGATACTGACTTATGTGTGCACTACGAAGATATAAACCCTCTATTTTATGACATTTGGGTGTGCGAATTTTGCGGCTATTCCAATTTTCAGGAAAAATTTGAGACTATACTATCAAGGGAAATCCAAGCAATAAAAGCTAATATTAGCGGACATTGGGCTAGTCGAAGTTTTAGCGGTGAAAGAACAGTTGACACTGCTATAGAAACCTTTAAGCTGGCTTTACTAAATTACAAGGTTAGAAATTGTAAAAACAGTGATATTGCTCGTATCTGTCTCCGCATTGCTTGGCTTTATAGATCAAAGAATGATACTAAGGAACTGGACTTTTTGAACTTTGCAGTGGAAGCATACCGTACCGCTTATGAAAAGGAACGTTTTCCTATAGATAAATTAGATGAATATACATGTATGTACATAATTGGGGAGCTATATAGACGATTGGGCAAGTATGAGGACTGCCTTCAATGGTTTAGTAAGGTGATTTCTTCATCAGGTGCAAAAAACGTTCCGAATCTTCTTGATATGACTAGAGACCAAATTCAGTTGGCAAAGGACGCAATGTCTTCACAAAAATCCTGATTAAGTATATAATTATGCAATGATTATGGTATTCTTTTTCTAACTGGAGGCACAAATGAAAACGGGTAAAGTTCCTAATGATATTTTAAATAAACTTATATTAAGCAAAATTAATAACTTTAGAAAAGATGTTATATTAAGGCCTGGAATAGGTGAAGATTGTACTGCTATTGACTTTGGACAATTTGATTGTGTTATTTCCACAGACCCAATTACAGGTGCTATAAATGATATTGGTCGATTAAGTGTTCATATCTCTTGTAATGATATAGCTTCTAGCGGGGTAGAACCTCTTGGGCTTATGGTTACTCTTTTATGTCCCACAAATATTACAGAAAAAGAACTTGAGTTTATTATGGACCAAATTTGTGTCACCTCAAGGGAGCTCAATGTTGAGATTTTAGGTGGACATACAGAGGTTACACCTGCGGTAAATAAAGTAGTTATTTCTACAACTGCTATCGGTAAAGCCCCTAAAGGAAGATTGGTTACTTCAAGTGGAGCAGAGGTTGGAGACAGTGTTCTTATTACGAAGTTTGCAGGATTAGAAGGCACTGCTATTATTGCGAATGATTTTGAAGATGAATTAAAACAATCACTTGATGCTGCTACAATACAGCGTGCTAAAAGCTTTATTAATCAAATTAGCGTTGTGAAAGAAGGCGTACTAGCAGGAGAATTCGGTGTTACTGCAATGCACGATATTACAGAAGGTGGAGTTTTGGGTGCAGCATGGGAGATTGCTGAAGCATCGGGACTTGGAATAATTATTAATAAAAATGATATCCCAGTGGATAGTGCGACCCTAGAAATATGTAAATTATTTTCAATTGACCCGCTTAAGTTGATATCCAGTGGTAGCATGATTATTACTACGTCCAATGCTGACGAGCTATCCCGAATATATAACGAGCATCAAATACCGGTAGCATGTATTGGTAAAATTACTCCTGCTTCAGAAGGTAGATTTATATATGATAGTAATACTGGTTTAAAAGAAGAGTTAGTCCAAAGCGATTCCGATGAGTTGTACAAGCTAGAACATTCATCATAAAACAATCGCCGGGAATAGGTATTTCAAAGCAAGATCAGGAGGCTGCTGGAACATACATCATAAAACATTCGCCAAGATCTAACAAATCGGGAAGTATTAATTGACATATATATTCATATTTTATTATAATTTTAGTTGTGTTATTTACCTGTTTCTTAATGATATACAGTACAGAACCTATAGTATTAGATTGACAGGATAAAATAAATTTTTTTAAAAACGAATTGGGGGAAATAGCGGTGTATAATATTGATACTATAAAAAAATTCGACCCTGAGGTTGCTGAAGCTATTGAGCTTGAAGTTAACCGTCAGAGAAATAAGATTGAGTTAATAGCATCTGAGAATTTTGTTAGCGATGCTGTTATCGAAGCATTAGGCACTCCATTGACAAACAAATATGCAGAAGGATATCCTGGCAAAAGATATTACGGTGGATGTGAGCACGTTGACGTAATAGAGCAGCTTGCTATCGACAGAGCAAAAGAAATATTTGGTGCTGACCATGCAAATGTCCAGCCACATTCTGGTGCTCAGGCTAATTCAGCAGTTTACTTTGCATTTTTGAATCCAGGAGATACAATTTTAGGCATGAATTTAGCTCATGGTGGACACTTAAGCCATGGTAGCCCTGTAAATGTTTCAGGAAAGTACTATAAAGTAGTTCCTTATGGAGTTCGTGAGGACAATTGCTACATAGACTATGATGAGTTGAGAAAAATAGCAAAAGCTAATTCTCCAAAGCTTATTGTAGCTGGTGCAAGTGCCTACCCAAGAACCCTAGATTTCAAGGCATTCAGAGAGATTGCTGATGAGGTCGGCGCTATTCTTATGGTTGATATGGCTCATATTGCAGGTCTTGTTGCTGCAGGCGTTCACCCAAGCCCGGTACCTTATGCTGATGTAGTTACTACCACAACTCATAAAACCCTTAGAGGCCCAAGAGGTGGTATGATTCTATGTAAGGCTGAATACCAGAAGAAGATTGATTCTGCTGTGTTCCCAGGTACACAAGGTGGTCCTCTTTGCCATGTTATTGCTGCTAAGGCTGTTAGCTTCAAGGAAGTATTATCACCAGAATTCAAGCAGTACCAGCAGAATATTGTAAAAAATGCAAAGGCATTGTCAATTGCAATGATGGAAAAAGGCTTTAAGCTTGTTTCAGACGGTACTGACAATCACTTGATGCTTGTTAACCTTACTAACATGAATATTACTGGTAAGGAAGCACAGCTAAAGCTTGATGAAGTATGCATTACTTGTAACAAGAATGGCATTCCTTTTGATACCTTAAGTCCATTTATTACAAGCGGTATCAGACTTGGAACTCCAGCAGTTACCGCTAGAGGAATGAACGAAGCTGATATGGCAGAGATAGCAGATTTGATTCATCTTACTATCACTGATTTTGACAATAGTCAGAATCAAATACGTGCAAGAGTTAATGAACTTTGCTCAAAGTATCCATTATATAGATAAATAATAATCAGAATAAAAACTGATATATTGGACTCAGTTTATACTAAAACTAATTCATTAAGAATCAGTTTTATGCTAATACTAATTTATTAGGAATCAGTTTTTATACTAATATTTATTAGATAATTCTATCCAGAAAAGTTATATACTTTATTAAATTTAATCACCTTTATATTGATGTTGACTAAATAGCTACATTCAATGTGAAGGTGATTTTGTTTATTGGAATGTAAGATATAGACATTTATCTATTTCTATACTATAATTTTATATAGAAATATTTCTATATGTTTTTGTGAGGAGATTATAGATGGAACAGAGAGCTAAGTTATCATTTCTTGATAGGTTTTTGACGCTATGGATATTTATTGCTATGGGCATTGGTGTTCTAGGAGGATATGCTTTCCCTGAACTAGGCAAATCCATTGAACAAATGAGCAGCGGAACGATTTCTTGGCCTATTGCTATTGGCTTAATTATAATGATGTATCCACCATTGGCGAAGGTTAAATATGAGCAAATAGGAAAAGTAGCAAAAAACAAGAAAGTGCTAACATTCTCATTGATCCAAAATTGGATTATCGGACCAATAATAATGTTTATACTTGCAATAATATTTCTACCTGATTTATCCGGATTTGCAATAGGTCTAATAATCATTGGTTTAGCTAGGTGCATCGCTATGGTAATAGTGTGGAATACACTTGCAAAGGGTGATAATGAGTACTGTGCAGCTATGGTAGCCTTGAACTCAATTTTCCAAATACTCTTCTATTCGGTATATATTTATCTGTTTGTGACCTTTATACCAAAGCTTTTGGGGTTATCCTGGAGTGTACATAATATAGATATTTCAATGTGGGATGTTGCAAAAAGTGTATTAATATATTTAGGTATACCTTTTGCTGCAGGCTTTTTGACCAGAGTAATACTTATTAGAAAAAAGGGGAGAGAGTGGTACGAAAAAATTTTCATACCCAAAATCTCACCGTTAGCACTAATAGCCTTACTTTATACAATAGTAATCATGTTTGTTACCAAGGGAGAACAAATTATTGAGCATCCAATAAATGTTTTAAGAATTGCAATCCCATTGCTAATTTACTTTGCAATAATGTTTTTTATAAGCTTTTTAATGTCATATAAGGCGGGATTTAAGTATGAGCAAACGGTGACGCTAGCATTCACAGCAGCAAGTAATAATTTCGAATTAGCAATAGCAGTAGCTGTCAGTATATTTGGAATTGCGTCAGATCAAGCATTTGCAGCAGTTATTGGACCACTTATAGAAGTGCCTGTAATGATAGCCTTTGTAAATATAGCTTTAAGCTTCAAAAATAAGCTATATGATAAACCTTGAATCAACTGTTAATTTTTACAATAATAATTTATAAAATATAAATAATGTGTTATAATGGCGATAGATAAGGAACATAGACATACAGCGTAGAGAACAAGTAACTGCAATACATAATCATACAACTTTAAATTATAGTACAGGCAACACGAGACACACCGCTGTATAGTAAGGAAGACATAAGCTAAGAAAGCACATGATATAAACTGCTGTAGTGCTAGCGAAGGCATTGGCTAATGTAACACAAGAGATATACCGCTGTAGCGCTAGCCAAGGCATTGCTAATGTAACACAAGAGATATACCGCTGTAGTGCTAGCGAAGGCATTGGCTAATGTAACACAAGAGATATACCGCTGTAGCGCTAGCCAACACATTAGCATGGTATACATATAAAGAGAAGTATATAGAACATGTATTTAGACAATTGGCATGAGAGGAATTTTTGTATGAAAACACATAAAATATACATAATGATTTCTTTTACGCATTCTGTTTTAGGCAAAATAATAAAAGCATATACCAAGGAAAGGTATGTTCACGTTTCAATTATTACAAACAAGGATGCCTCACATGGGTATAGCTTTGGAAGAAAAAACTTACATAACCCTTTTATTGGTGGATTTGTAATAGAAAAATATGATGAGTGGTTTGAAAAATTCCCAAATGCCTATTGTAGAATACTTGAGCTTGAAGTTAAAGAAAAGGCATACTATGAGATACTTAATAAAATAAGTCATTTTGAGAAAAACGCTGAAAATTATTCATATAACATATTAGGATTATTTCTTAGATTCTTTGGAAAGGGATTCTCTTTCAAGAACAAATATTTTTGCTCTCAATTCGTAAGCCATGTACTTAAAGAAGCACATGTAATGGATTTTGATAAGGAAGACACTTTAGTAACAGCAAAGGACTTTAGAGAAAATAATCGTTTTAATATAGTTTACGAAGGATCATTATACTTACGAAATATTTAGCATATCTTTAAATAATAAACAGTAAAGAATCTCATAACATTCCTATCTAAATAAGTCAATTTGCCAGTAATCTGTGACAGTCGTACCTACCTATTGGACAGGAACTGAG
This sequence comes from Bacillota bacterium, assembly GCA_023439045.1. Taxonomy (GTDB): domain Bacteria; phylum Bacillota; class Clostridia; order Acetivibrionales; family DSM-1351; genus Ruminiclostridium. The sequence continues at coordinate 86,560 of JAEXOY010000036.1, forward strand.
ACTAGGATTTCAATGTGCAAGTTTACAAAAGTCTTTTGAGAACTCTTGTAAACATTCCTAGAGATACACTACAAACACATATATATAAAATTCTTAATACTCGGGTATTCCCCAATCTTGAAGCTATTTCTTTAAAACTACAGGGCATAATGTCACAAGACTTGTAACCTGTATATGTTCTAAGGAATAAGCAATGTCAATAAATGAAAAATCAAATATCTAGGCTTTGTAAACTTGTAAAGGTTATGTAGACGGATTTCTTGATGAATTCGGTCCTCATTTAATCTCTTTATAAACTATCACAATCAGCACCCTTAAATGTAGTAGCGGTATACTGTGTAATCCGTTTTGAAAATAATTCCACTAAATCTTACGAAAATGTCACTTTTATGGTTTATTATGTAATGGAAATCTATTGAAGAGAGCAGTTTTAATAAGATAATATATATCATGTATTAAATAAAATTTGAGGAGGGTTGATTTTGAGGACAATAATTGAAGCTTCAAATATTATAAAAGTATATGGTGAAACTGTTGGAACTTTTCGGGCATTAAAAGAAGTAAGTCTAGAAATAAATGAGGGAGAATTTATTGGAATCATGGGACCTTCTGGTTCAGGGAAGACAACTCTATTGAATATTATGTCTACAGTTGATAAAGCCACTTCTGGGAAGATACTAATTGATGGGATAAATATTTCAACTATTAAAGAAAATAGACTGGCCAGGTTTAGGAGAGATACGATTGGATTTGTTTTTCAGGATTTTAACTTATTAGATAATATGACTATAAGGGATAATATAGCTTTGCCGCTTACCTTAAATAATATAAAAGCTAATACTATTTTGCGTGAAGTGGATGAACTTACTAATTTGCTAGGAATTGCTGAACAATTAGATAAATATCCTTATGAGTTATCGGGTGGACAAAAGCAGAGGACTGCTATTTGCAGAGCCCTGATTACATCTCCAAAGGTTGTTTTTGCAGATGAGCCTACGGGGGCACTTGACTCAAGATCATCATCAGAAGTACTGAAATGCTTCAAAAATGTTAACAGAAAATTAGGAACTACAATTGTTATAGTAACACATGATGCAATAGCAGCCAGCTATTGTGACAGAATCATGTTCCTTAAGGACGGGAAAATCACCGGGAGACTTGACAGCAATGGTGACAAAAAGGAGTTTTATAAAAATATATTAAACATGCTTGCACTATTGGGGGGGAATGCTGATGAACTCCTTTAAAATAGCATATAAGCTTCTAAAAAATAATATGAGTATATATGGCTTTTATTTAGTAGTTCTTGTTATTACGGTGGTCACCTATTACAACTTTGCAGCATTGCAATACAACGATAAGTTTGTTGAATTGGCTAAGCATCTTCAAACTGCAATGATTCCAAGTTTGACTTGTGGTTTTGTATTGATATGTACAGTATTATTTTTTATGTGGCATGCGAATGGATTCTTTTTTAAACAAAGGCAGAAAGAAATAGGGATATACATGCTCGCTGGAGTAAGCTCTTCAAAAATTGGGAGAGTATATGCAATTGAAAGTATATTACTTGGCGGATTATCCTTATTAATAGGGCTGCCAGTAGGTATACTGTTATCAAAACTTTTCTTAATGCTTCTTGGAAAGTCAATGCTAGTAGAAGGTCAATTGCCGTTTACTGTATCACTAAATGCTATAATACAACTTATGGTTGTTTTTGGAGTAATCTTCTTATTTTTAGGAATTAAGAATTATAGAACAATTAAAAAAAGCCAGTTAATAAGTATGGTTAATGCGGTAAAACAGAGGAATACATTACCTAAACTGAACTATTTCAAAGGAGTTCTGGGAATTTTGCTGATATTGACAGGATATATTAGCGGCTTAAATCTGAAACGTTGGGACTTAGACCTGTTAGGTTCTTCTATGACAGCAGTTGTAGCGGTATGCACTGGTACATATCTTATCTTTGGAAGTCTTTTGACTATTCTTTTTAGTAAGCTGTCAAAAAATAAAAAGTTTGTTTATAAGAATTCTCGGCTTGTTAGCGTAAGTAATATATTCTTTAGACTAAAGGGTAATTACAGGAGTTATGCCATGACGGCGATTCTTGTTGCATCAACGGTTACCGCATTAAGTGTAAGTATGTCATTTAAGCAGTATATGGATAATCATGTTATGATAGAAGCCCCATATAGCTTTAGTTATGAAAGCAACTACAAAAGCACTAAAGATAAAGTCATAGGTGTTATTGAAAACTCAAGTCATAGATTAATAGGAATAAATGAAGTACAATTCTGTGTTACCGATATTGAGTATCTTAATAAGAATAAAAAGGTCCAATTTAGCAAGGCTGCTATTGTTACAAGTTATTCACAGATCAAAAAAACGCTGGAGTATTTGAAGTACGAAAATCGGGGAAGTGTTTTAAAACGTTTAAAACCAAAAGAAAATGAGGTAGTCCTCATTTCTGAAGCCAGTACAATTGCACCCCCTTTAGCTCTGAAGAATACCCAAATAAGGATAAACGGAAAAGATTACTTCATAAAGGAGGGGACACAAGTGCCTTTTATAGGTAATGTGCCTGGACTTGGAAGTAAAAAAACGTATATTTTAAATGATGATGAATACATAAGGATATGTGCAAACCTATCGCCGATTACTCTTAATGGATTTAATGTAACCGAGCCCGAAAATACTGCAGAACTCATTGCAGACATTTCTAATATATTCCCTGAAGAAGCTAAAAAAGTGAACCCATATTTAAATCAGTATATTTGGGAGTATTATGCCATGGGAATATTCTACTTTTTAGGCTTGATAATGTCTCTGGTATTTATGCTGGCGACTCTCAGTACTATTTACTTTAAATTATTGAGTGAAGCTTTTATGGATAGAGAACAGTATACAATGTTAAGGAAAATAGGAATGAGCAAAGAAGAAGTACAAAAATCAGTTTATGTTCAAATGGGTATAGCATTTTTACTTCCTGTAATTATCGGAATAATTCACAGTATAATTGCTATGAAAATGCTAGAGAAAATTTTAAATATGGTATTTACATTCCAGAGCTTATGCAGTATAGGAGTTTTCGCAACTATAATGTTAATGTTTTATGTAGTTATAAGTAAAAAATACACTGAAATGGTTTATGAGAAGTAGTAAGGAATAATTAGTTAAGAAAAATTGGTAAGCCAATTATACAGGGAGAAAAAAAATGAATATTTTAAACAAATATTTGTGGAAATCAATAACTGAAAAAAAGGGAAGAATGATATTGCTTCTGCTGTCAGTCAGCGCAAGTGTTGCACTTTTAGTAGGCACACTCGGAGCGGTAAAATCCATGACTGACAGTATCAGTGGAGCATACACGAATTTATATGGGGACTATAATGTTGGAATGTCTTCTACAAACAGGGAAAACCCTTTCTTCAATATCAGTGGAATAAAAGGAATTGATATTTTAAAAAGCAGCAAAATATTAAATGCAGGTGGATATTTGTCGAAGGATAATAAAAAGGAAGTCCGTATGTACGGGATGAGTCTGCAAGATTATAAAGCATTCAGTAATATGAATATAATAGATAATAATGATATAAATCAACTAAATAAAGACGAGATTATTATTTCAAAAAAAACCAGTGAAGAGCAAAATTTAGGTATCGGTGATGAAGTTGGAGTTACTGTATTAGGTAAGCCCTACACATATAAAGTAAAAGCGATTTCAGTCAATAGAGGCTTGTTTACAGAAGAGAATAAAGAATTTTTTGTCATTGTAGCAAGCTCTGAAACGTTATCAGAAATATATGGTGTTAAGGATTTGTATACCCAGTTATTTGTAAGTGTAAATGCGGAAAATTTGAATGCGTGGGTAAATGAATTTAATAAAAGTAATCAAGATATAAATATAGTTGCCAATAAATTGTATGATGAAGAAAAAACAGCGGCGAATGTAGATATGGTGAGAAACGCCCTGTTTATTATATTAGGAGTTGTGCTATTATGTACAATATTCCTAATATATAACTCTTTTAATTTGATAGTTACCGAAAGAATACCTGTTATCGGGACTTTTTTAAGCCAGGGCTCAACCCGGCTGAGGGTAATTTCAATGCTAATAAAAGAAAGTTTTGTGTATGGAGTAATAGGGGGTATTATAGGCAGCCTGCTGGGAATAGCATTTATACAAATATTAGCTGATGTAGGTAATCCTCTAAAATCTATGGGAATAAGTCCAACTATTAACTATGAAATACCCCACTTCATCATAGGATTTGCTTTTTCTATAGTACTATCTGTAATATCATCAATATTGCCAGTAATAAAAATAAGAAAATTACCAGTTAAAGAAGTTATACTCAATACCATAAGTGTTCAATCAAAAAATTCTATTATCACTTTCATAATAGGGACTGTCTTTGTAAGTATCTCTGCATTTTTGCACGTTTCGGCTGAGGCCAGTGATTATAGGTTTTCCATAATAGAAATATTCATTTTGATTATAGGCGTCATCATGGTTCTTCCAAAGCTGGTCCAATTTATTATGTATCCAATAGGAAAATTTTTTAGAAATGTAAACGGGATTCTAACTTTAGCGGCTAACAATGTAAGAACGTCAAAAATCCTATTGAATAATATTGGATTATTGGTAATTTCAATTATCGTTATGCTGATAATAAATACCATAGCAGTTTCTTTCGCCGTTGGGGTGAAGGATGTATATGGGAAAATGGATTGTAGTGTGATTGTTACGGATAAATCCCATGTACCCGGTATGGTTTATGAGAAAATTACAAATTTAAATGACATTAATAAGATATATAAGAGCAATAAAATTAATAATTCTTACCTGAATAATGATGAAAACAATAAAATTTCAATCGAGGCAGTTGCCCCAGAAGAGTGGAAAGATTGGAACAGCTACATCAGATTTGACAATGAAGACAAGGTTTTGAAAGAATTAGGGGCAGATGCAGAAGGTATAATATTGTGTAAAACTACGGCAAAAAAGAATAATTTAAAAGAAGGAGATACTTTACGGATTACCTATAATAACAGGGAAGTAACTCTTACAGTTTTGGGATTGTTGGATTCTAGAATGTTAGGTGATTATAACCTTGTAAACATTAAATTGATGAGGGATAAATTCAATTTGATGTACCCAGATACTTATTATATAAATACAAGCCAGAACGCTGATTTGCTAAAGGAATCGCTAGAAAGAGATCTGAAAGGGATAGGAACTTACATAACAACAAAAGTGGAGATGGAGGATAGGAACAATAGATCAATGGAGCCTACAACCAACCTCTTAAAAGTTTTTGCATATATCATTATACTTGTTGGAGGGTTTGGAGTTGCCAGCAATATAGTAATAAGCTTTATACAGAGGAAAAGGGATATCGTCATTATCAGCGTATTAGGGCTGGATAAAAGCCAGCGCGGCAGATTAGTTTTTCTGGAAGGCTTAATGCAGGCACTAATAGCATTAGGTATCGGACTAGTAGCAGTATTGGGTATAAACCTCACATTGGAAGATTATATTAAAAGCATAAATTTGAGCCTGATATTGAAATATCCTGTAGAAAGCATATTTCCTGCATGCGTAGCGGTTATAGCGCTAGTAGCAATAACTTCTATTTCTAGTGTTTTAAAGAGTAGAAAATTATCAATTATTAATGAAATCAGATTTGAATAGGGAGGATAAGTCATGGATAAAATGCATAATCAATCTAATATTATAGAGGCTAAAGGGGTATTTAAATCGTTTCCTTTAGGTCTAAAAACATTAGATGTACTAAAAAATTTGAAATTTTCAGTTGAGACGGGTGAATTTGTATCGATAATGGGACCATCGGGATGTGGAAAATCAACTTTACTTTATTTGTTAGGAGGCTTGGACACTCCTACTAAAGGCGAAGTAATTTTTAACAGTACAAGCTATAATACTATGAAGGAAAAGGAAATGAGTGTAGTAAGGAGAAGGGATATAGGATTTGTATTCCAATTCTACAATTTGGTACAGAACCTTAATGTAGAAGACAATATATTGTTACCGTTACTACTAGATGGTAGAAAACCTAAAAATTTTGAAAAGGACTTAAAGAAGATACTGGATATTATAGGACTAGATAACTGGAGAAAGCATACTCCAAGAGAGCTCTCGGGAGGACAGCAGCAAAGAGTTGCAATTGCAAGGGCGCTGCTATTCGATCCAAAATTAATACTTGCTGACGAGCCCATTGGAAATCTTGATTCAAAATCTGGTGAAGAGATAATGAATTTATTTAAGACCATAAATAAGGAGTTCAAAAAAACAATAATTCAAGTAACACACTCGGATGAATCTGCTAGCTATGGAAGCAGGATAATTAACATGAGAGACGGAATAATAGAAAAGGACAGTTATCTTAAAACAAGCTGATGATTGTATTTTTAAGCACTTTGTTTTAGCATGATATTGAAACAATAAAATGATACATATAAAAAATAGGATGAACTGTGGCTCACAGCATTTTCTTAATTGTTAATATAAAACTTCCAGACTGGCGGCGCAAAAGCCCTAAAAGACAATGAAAGTTTTAAACGTCAAGGCAAATCTATCAATATTTTCAATCTATGTAAAAAGTATTAAAAAATTAATATAAAAATGATATGATGTACTTATGAAAACCTACTAAATTGGGGTGAATCCTATGGGTAATATATATAAAGTGCTCATTATAGAAGATGATATCAATATGGCTGAAGTAATGAAAAAACTGCTGGAAAAGTGGGGGTTTAATTCAACTATATGTGAAGATTTTGAAAATGTAATAAATACATTCAAGAAAGTAGAGCCCCATATTATACTTATGGATATCAATATTTCAACCTATGACGGTTTTTATTGGTGCAAAAAAATAAGGGAAATCTCCAGTGTGCCTGTAATTTTTGTTTCTTCAAGGGATAGCAGCATGGATATAGTAATGGCTGTTAATAACGGAGGAGATGATTATATACAAAAGCCCTTTGACAGTAGTGTTTTAATAGCCAAATTACAGGCAATAATAAGGCGGACTTATGAATATAGGGCTCATGAAGCTCAGATCATGGAATGTAGCAATGTAGTTCTTAGTATTAAGGACGCAACGGTTCACTATAAAGATAAAAGTTCAGAGCTGACAAGAAATGAATTTAAAATCCTACAAACGCTTATGGATAATAAAGGTAAGCTTGTTTCCAGAGAGAGCTTAATGAAACAACTATGGAATGATGACATATATGTAAATGAAAATACCCTTACAGTAAACATAAATAGGTTGAGAAAAAGGCTGGAAGACATAGGAGTCAATGATTTTATAAACACAAAAAAAGGAATGGGGTATATTATTATATGAGCATTGGTGACTATATAAAGACAAACAAGCTGCTGATTGGGTGTAATATAGCAATTATAATAGTTATTAATCTTATTCTTTTTAGCAGTAAAAACCTCGATAACAGCTTGACGGATACATTGTATATGGACTCCATTTTGATAATTATACTATTATCAGTCACAATTTTTGACCTGAACAAACAAAAAAGAATGTATAAAGGCTTTATAAAAAATATGGAGAATACAGAAGCCATAGCAAGTGTAGATGGCTATAAAAATAATTTTTATACAGATAGTCTATTAAAGGTTCTTAAAAAACAGAGTGACAATTTCTTTGAAAAAGAGGATAGTTACAAGAAAATGATAAATGAATTACAAGAGTACATAACACAGTGGGTACATGATTTAAAGGTTAATATAGCTATCTGTGATTTGTTACTAGAAGAAAAGGACAGTGAAAGTAGCAAGTTTCACGCCCAGATAGAGCAGATGAAATTCAGTATTAATCAGGTACTTAATGTAACAAGAGCTAATCATTATAATAAGGACATAGTTGCAGAAGAAGTTGAGGTTTGCCAGCAACTAAGGAGTGCAATAAAAGACAATACTCCTTTTTTCATAAATAAAAATATAGAAATAAATACGAACCTAAAGCCTTTTATCGTCATTAGTGATAAAAAGTGGATTCATTATATATTATCTCAAATTTTGAATAACAGTAGCAAATATACGCCTAAAAATGGCCGATTGGAAGTTTTCACCAAAGAGGACGAACGAGCATATTACCTACATTTAAGAGATAATGGCGTAGGTATTCCGAAGGGAGATATAAATAGAATTTTCGAAAAGGGATTTACTGGTAAAAACGGCAGATTAGGAACAAAATCAACTGGAATGGGATTATATTATGCGAAAAATATAGCTAATACTTTAAATATAGATATTAATGTAATAAGTGAAGTGGGGCTCTATACGGAGTTTATTCTGATTTTTTACAAGTTGTCAGATTACTAGGGGAATGGGAGCATCCGTGTCATGTACTTAAAATAATACAGTGCTTATTTTCATTCAAAATGCATAATAAAATTAACTAATCGAATGAACACATTGATAAATAAATTTATGAGGTATAAAAAATTAGATTTCTGAGATATAAAAATAAATAGATTTATGATGTATAAAAATAAAACATATTTTTGAGGTATGAAATAAATAAATTTTTGAGGTATAAAATATGAGAATACTTGTTATCGGTGCTGTAGCAGCCGGTACTTCAGCAGCTGCAAAGGCTCGTAGAAACGATGATAGTGCAGAAATAGTAATATATGAAAGAGATAAGGATATATCCTATTCTGGTTGTGGACTGCCGTATTATATTGGTGGTGAAATAGATAATATCGAAGAGCTTACACCTAGAGATCCAGCGTATTTTAAGAAAAAATATAACATAGACATCTTTACTGGCTGTGAAGTATTGAAGATAGATTCTATATCTAACGAACTAACAGTGAGGAATCTTACCACAAATGAGCAATTCCAAGATAAATATGATAAGTTGGTTATTGCTACTGGGGCGCTTCCATTTGTTCCACCAATTAAGGGTATCCAAAATAACAATGTTTTCTTTCTCAGAAATGTTCAAGATGCTAGGAATATAAAGAGATTTATTGATGATAATAAACCTCAGAGTGCTGTGATAGTTGGCTCTGGCTTTATAGGGTTTGAAATGCTCGAAAATCTCATGGCTACAGGTATTGCCGTTTCAATAGTTGAAAAGATGGGCAAATTGACTCCAAATCTTGATTATGATATGGCTAATTACTTGGAAAAAGCTTTATTAAAGAAAAATATCAAGATATTTAAGAATACAACTATTACCGAAATACATGATAATAAAGTTGTTTTTGAGGACGGAAAAGAACTTACCAGTGATATGGTGCTAATATCAACAGGAATAAAGCCTAATATAGCACTTGCAAAGGATGCGGGGATAGAAATTGGTGCTACTGGGGCCATAAAAGTAAATACCAAGATGCAAACCAATATTGACAATATTTTTGCCTGCGGTGATTGCATCGAGACATTCTCTCTTATAACACATAAACCCATATATAGACCATTGGGATCAACTGCAAATAAAACCGGTAGAATAGCCGGTGATGTAGTTTCAGGCGGGACACTAGAGTATAAAGGAAGCTTAGGCACTGGCATATTTAAAATATTTGATTTAACGGTTGCTACAACAGGCTTATCTGAAAAAGAAGCAATATCTGAAGGTTATGACATTGTTGTATGCCACAACATTAAACCCGATAAACCAGGTTATTTTAATGGAAAAGAAATGGTAATTAAGGCTGTTGCAGATAAAAATACTCAGGAGATACTGGGCATGCAAATTGTTGGGTATGAAGGTGTTGATAAGAGAATTGATGTATTTGTAACATTAATAACATATGGAGCAAAAGTAGATGAATTGTTTCATCTGGATCTTGCATATGCGCCACCATTTTCAACTACAAAGGATCCTATTCATTATACAGGAATGATTCTGGACAACGCTATAAATAAAAGCAGACCAGTAATCACAGCTAATGATGTGCAAAACATAGAAAATACTCACGATAAAGTGCAGATAATTGATGTCAGAGCCAGCGAGCAATATAATGAGGCTCATATGGACTCAGCAATTAATATGCCACAGGATTCACTGAGAAAAGATTTAGAAAGCCTGGATAAGGATGCTATAACCATAACATATTGTAATAAGGGTGTCACAGGAAATGCAGCTCAAAATATATTGATCAACCATGGATTTAAAGAGGTATATAATCTTTCAGGCGGGCACAAGTTCTATAAGACAACACAAGATAAATAAGACAACATAAGATAAATAAGTCAATGCAAAATAAGTAAGACAACACAAAAAAATAAGAAAGCACAAGATAAGTAAAAACATTTCTTAGGAAATTAAAGTAATCTAGCCATAATAATCTATATTAGATAATAATTTATTATGAGTAATAATTTATATGAGATATAACTTGTGGAAGGACGAGAAAAACTAAAAATAAACGTTACGTTTTAATTAAATTGATGATAAATCATAAAATCACCAAAATAATGTAGAACGTAACGTTTTTGATTTTCAAAGGGTATATTAGCGATTTTGTGTTTTTTCCTCCTTCCAATTATACAAAATTTTTATTTTGTATAATTAGCTTTGGAATTTTGCCTTCCCCCCTTAATAAAAATACCGAGATAAAATTATAAGTCTTAAAATATCAGTTTTAAATTATCTAAGAGTAAGCTAATAGAAATAAAAATAAAAGACAGGATTTTTTAGTAGATTTCATCCTGTCTTTTTAAATAAGATAATTAGCATGTTTATTTAGTAATCATACTTAGTAGTAGCATATAGAATTTCTATTGATGCTTTTGTCAATTTATAACCTATGGGCTTTTTATAAGCCCATAGCAAGCAAGAATTGATAAATGTATCCGAGTACAATCCCGCCTACAAGAATGTAACCAATATACAAAACTATAGCTCTTCTTTTCATAAAGGTTGTTATTCCTGCAATAACCCATGCACTGGTTGCTGGGCCAGTTATCATAAATGCCAACATGGCTCCTGCCCCTGCCCCGCCGTCCATCAAAGCTTTAATGAGTGGAATTGCTCCTTCACCACTAACATATAATGGGAGGCCAATTATTGCAGCTAAAGGGACTGAAAAAATACTATCGCCACTGAATAGTGAGATAATTAATGAAGTAGGAACAAAGGATTGAATCATATATCCTATTGCCACAAAAATTGTGAAGTAAAGAAGTATTTGCTTCAAGCCAACACTTATAAAGGCTTCTCCAATTTCCTTATATTTAATTTTCTTGTGATTTCTCTCTGGAAAATTTGTGAAAGGGTTCGATTTTACAGCTTCTGGCTCAATTCGGTCAGGAATAGAGTTCGAAGAACTACAACTACAGCTCTTTGAATTGTTCTGTGTTTTAATTAAAGTTGTGGCACCAATTGTTGCACTACAAGCGCAGGAACTACTCATCGCAACTTGTTTTGGCAATGATAATGATTGACAGCAACCACTCGAAACCTGAGAAATAGTTTGTTCAAATGCAGGCTTTGTGGTGTTACAGGCGCATGCTTGTACTTTTGATTTGTCAGTAAATCTCAACTGTCCTTTTAGGAAATCTGTATTTCTTTCAATTACATGCGTTAATCCACCTGAAGTAAACCCAATGATCAGAGAAGAAATAGCTAAAGCAATTGCAAATTTCAAATCGATTACACCCGCAATCATTATAAATCCATCAGGACTCATAAGTGGCGATGAGGTTAGAAAAGCCATAACTGGACCCCACGGGATTGCAGTACTAAGTAATCCTATGACGACCGCCGTAGTACCGCATGCACATAAAGGCGTAAAGGCTCCAAATGCTACACTAGCAACAATAGAAACTTTAGGTCTTTCTAGGAATTTCTGTTTGAGTTTTTCAGCATTAACATATACTTTCATTAGTACTGCAGTAAGTATAGCTAAACTTAATGGGAGCCAATTGTGATAAAGACTTGTTAAAACTGTTGCAATGGTATCCGCCAATAATGCCGATAAAGAATTAATTATTTTTTCCATATTGTATCATCTCCTAATAAATGATTTTGTTTCAAATATTAGGACGTTATATGATTGAAAAGGACTCAAAAATAATTAAATTATATTATCTAATTTTAGTCATGACAGCAACAGCAACAGGCTGGTTGAAAATTAATGATGGTTCCAAATCGGTCAAGCTCAAAGTGACAGCATTTCATAAGGCTTTCTTTTAATAATTGCCGTCCTCGCTGTACTCGAGACTTTGCTCCAGATATAGATATCCCTAATTTCTTTGCTAATTCCACTTGACTTAATCCTTCAAACTCAACTAAATAGAGTGCTTGGGAGTATTTTTCTGGGAGTTCCCCAATCATTCCTCTCAAGCCGGCAGCAACCTCCTGAGAGGGTCCTGATTCGAGCATTTCATCTATTGTATGTAATGTGTCTTTATCTTCTAATGAAATAGAATCTATATCATCAAACTTAATTTTTTGTTTCCGATAATAATCAATGATAGTGTTACGAGTAATTTGATATACCCAGCTTCGAATTGCAGCATTATCTTTGAGGAGATGGATATTAGAATGTATTTTAATAAAAACATCCTGTAGGATATCCTCCACAAATGATGTATTAGATACTTTGCGAGAAATAAATGCTTTAAGTCCCGAGCTAAATTCATTCCATATATCTTCTGTGTTATAATTCATACTTTTACCCACCATATATCAGTAGTGACCCATTGTTCAACATAACATGTATCAGCAATTATCCATTGTTAACCTTACATGTATCAGCAATTATCCATTGTTAAACCTAACAAGTATCAGTAATTACCCATTGTTAACCCTACATGTATCAATAGATATCAATTTCAAACATGCCACAAGCTGTCTATATTTTTTTTTGAATTTGCTAATTATTGTAACACGATATTATTAACAAATAAAGTAGATTAGGCAGAATATTGAAAAAAAATATTCACTAATTCACTATCATCATTAACTAAATTTTTTGACTAATTTACTTATATCATTAATTAATCTTTTTAACCAATTCAATTATATCCCCAATCCAGCGCTATTTGCCCAATGATGAACTGCATATGCATTTGGGAAGCTCTCCCCTTTTCTGTACATTTCTCTATATGAGTAAGGATAAAATAGTTCCGGTGCAAACATTGTGATATAAGATATCTCATCTTTTTTTCTTGTAGCATACATCGGACCAGCTTGATGGTTTATTGGATAATCTTTATACTTGTTTAGAGACTCTTCCAGGCCATCAACCAATACTCCATATGCTTTATATCCTGGAACGGCACCCATAATGCCCATACTGAAAATACCAGGGTCTTCACATGCTGTAAATCCTTCAATTCCAGCTAATAAATCATCAATATTCTTCAAGCACTCAAAATCACAATCTAAATATACCCCACCGATGTTATATATTATCTCTAATCTTGCTATCTCACATTTCTGCACAACATGAATGGCATTATCAAAAAGCTTTTGATTCTTCAACGGAAACAGATTATCCTCGGTCCATAACTTCATTTCCCAATCCGGATGCATTATTTCCCAAGACCTCCCATAGTCAATAAACTCTTGAGGCATTGGCTTTTTGCCCATCCATACTCGATGAAATATCTTTGGAATGATCAGCTTTGGTTTAGCTGTATAAATGTGCAATATTTCTTCTGTGCCAACACTTTCCCATCGAAATCTATTAACTCTACTATTGGTTAATAAATATTGCTCTATATCCCATCTATTATACCGATTATTAAATATATTATCATTGTTATTATAGTTTGTTAATTCTTTGTCATACACCGGCCTTAAATAAAATACTATTACTACTTCCCTGCTTGCTACTCTGATGGCTTCCTCCAATGCACGCTTGAAGCTTTGTAGGTGCTCTAAGAGATGCCTCATGAATACTACTTCATAGGAATTGTCTCCAAATAACAGATTTTCTGCTGACATCAAATTTGCATCAATACCTTCAGCTATTGCTTGAGTAACTAATACTTCACAGGAGTCTACAGCACTATAGTTTATACTATATCCATCATTTTTATATCCATGGTATTCGGTGCAGCAACCACAGCCAACGTCCAATACCGAAGTATAACCCATTCTTTCTATATAATTTCTTGTATGCTTCTTTGTTAATGCATTATAATCGCCAATCCAGCCCTTAAAAATATTAAGCATTTCAGCATCAACCAGATATTTATTCCACCAATCCAAGTTTTCTGCTCTTTGTATGACCATAGCTGTTAACCCCATATAATTAATGTCCCTTACCAGAATATGATTTATTACGGATTATAGTGCTAGTATCCCTTAAGCAAAGCTTTTACAAATGCTTGCACCGACTCTTTACCTTTTTCCTTAATAGTATAGGTTACACTAGCATCTATTAGAAAAGAAAAAACCAGCAATTTTATATAATTGCTGGCATTTCCTTTTGAAGTTTGTCTATATCAAATAGGTTAAGTTATAAACTAATTAAGCTTAAAGAAGATTTTTCTGTTTTCATATTCAATATTGTAATCTGACTTTGATATAACAAGGTAATTCGTTTGTCCCTTTACTATTGGAAGAATTACCTGACCACTGTAATCTATTTTTGATACAGTAGCACCATTAGCCATTTTGTTCTTTCCTGATGGGTACCTGTTATCTAAATTCCTTTTAATACTGCCATCAAAAGCATAATCTGTTCCGCCTATGACATACTGTTTATTTGTTGCGTAGCTTCCCCATATTTCTGGAGTAGTAATAGAATAGTATAATCCATCTGGGGCATCAGTCGCCTTTACGTTTTGACCAACTATATTAAGATTAACCAAAACATATGAAACTTTGTCATCTGAAGTTATTCTAAAGCCCATTTTTTCAATCTCTTCTTTTGTTATTTGCTTAACTGATTGTATGGACATTGTAACAGTTGATGTAAAACCAAATCCTTTTGTAACGCCTTTATCAGTCCAAGTAAAAGATTTTCCGAACTCTACAGGGTCTTCAAAGGTTCCTGCATTTTTTGACTTTTCAACTGTACCTGTATTTTCTTTACTTGTAGTATCAACTTTTGTAATATTTACTGTTTGTGTTTTTGTGTCATATGTACCCTTCATACCTACCATTGATGCAACTGAATCAACTGGCAAATAAACTACTCCATTGATAACAACTGGGTATACTGCCTTTCCACTAGCGTTTTTCAATGTCTGTACTTTTCCATTATATTTTACTGTAATGTTAGAGTTCTCCTTGCCCTTTACATCCTTAATAACCCCTGCTCCCAATACGTTGACTGATAACATTGAGCATGCAATGACAAGACAAATTAGCAACTTAATTTTCTTAAGCATAATTTCCTCCTTAAGTTAAATTTTATAAAGTTTACAAAATACTTCATTATTTTATCACTAAAGGGGAAAAATGGCAAGTATGTTAAAATATAAATTTATTCTTTAAAATACCTATGTTTTCAATTTCGCATTCAACTATATCATTTTCTTTAAGATATTTAGGAGGCTCAAAGCCCATTCCTACTCCCTCTGGTGTTCCTGTTGAAATTATATCACCAGGGTATAAGGTCATAGTCTTGCTTAGATCTTCAATAATATATGCAATATCAAATATCATATTCTTAGTATTAGAGTTTTGCCTTATCTCCCCATTTACTCTGCATGTAATATTCAGATTTTGAGCATTTCCAATACTACTGTTATGCTCAATGCATGGGCCTATAGGACAGAACCCATCTAAATTTTTACCTTTAAACCACTGAACATGACGCCTCTGTATATCTCTTGCTGATACATCATTAATAATGGTATATCCAAATATGAATTTATGTGCACTTTCTCTGGTAATATTTTTACACTCTTTACCGATTACTATGGCGAGCTCAGCCTCATAATCAACATTTTTTGTAGCATTCTCATTAAGATGTATTTCGTCTTCATGTCCTGTCGGAGGATAAGCAAATTTAGAGAAATATATTGGGAATTCAGGCAGACCAGAAATGTCTTGAATTTTATTTCTAATTTCAATTACATGCTCAACATAATTCTTGCCAAGGCAAATAATATTTCTTATTGGATTTGTAATGGGTGCTAGTAGTTTAACATCTTTTAAGTCAAAGCCCATGTCCATATCATTTAAGCCATAGCCCTGATCCATATCATTAAATCTATTTACCTGTTCTGGTATTTCAGTTCCAAATTCCTTGATAAAATCCATTATAGTATCCACCTTCTCTAGGCCCTTTACTAAAGAAAAGGGAATTGCTCTATCATTCATAATGAATCCGGAAAATTGCTTCCCATCGGCTGTTCTAAAGGTTATTAGTTTCATTGGTCAACCTCACTGTCATATAGTTTAATATATTTTTCCTTATCTATATTAGCAGAAAAAATTATATTCTTGCAATTAATTTTAATTAAGAAGCATCATTTGCTAGATATTTTTATAAATAAATTTATTAATTTTGCTATCTCATTAAGAAAGATAATACGTTTGGTTTCGATATGAATACATTATGGTAACTATTAACATAATTACTCCATATATTGTAATATAGCAATTTATTGGCTAAAGCTTAATGAAAGGAGTGCAAAGATGGACAATATTGAATCTTTTATAGGAAAAACTATAATGACAACGCTTCCATTTTACGGTCGAATCAAGGTTTATGTACTGAATGTTAATCCATATACAAGGATGGCACAGATAGTGATTCAAACCCCACAAGGTTATCAAATGATTGAAGTGCCATATTCTGATTTTAATGGTTTTGATTTAGTAACAAATAATGTGATATTACCGTTTAATCTACCGTTTAAATGGTATGGTCCAGGCTATAACAAGCCCTGGTTTGGATCTGGGTCTTCGGGAAATTTTCCAGGGCCAATGAAACCTCCAGGACCTCCACAGGGTTCTTCAGGCAACCCGCCTGGACCAATGAAACCCCCAGGACCTCCACAGGGTTCTTCAGGCAACCCGCCAGGGCCAATGAAGCCCCCAGGACCTCAGGAGCAAGAGAACCAAGGAAAACCAAGCATTTTCAAACCCAAACAGGGACCTGGAAATAGATAAGAATATATAGTAATACATGCAATTAATGGCACTACGTTCATTTATAAACATAGTGCCATTAAAATTTATAGAGTGAATTAAACTAAAAAACAGACTTAACAATTAAGCAAGTCTGTTTTATGATAAGTATACTAGGCAGAAATAAGTCTATCTATGGTGTCTTTGTCATATCCTACTATAATGTTTCCCTTATAGTCCATAACCGGTACACCCCTCTGGCCTGATTTTAATATCATCTCCATGGCAGCCTTTCTATCTCTAGAAACATCTATTTCTTCATATCTTACGTGTTTTTCGTCCAAATACCTTTTCAATACATTGCACCATCCGCAATTTGGAGTAGAATAAACTTTAACATCCATATAAATACCCCCTATATTTATCTTTCTTAAATCTTTTCTTTGATTTATAGTCTTGGTATTTATTTATATACCCCTCATGGGTATGCTAAAACATTAAAATAAAAATATTTTCAACTTTATGGATATATTTAATTGTTCTTTGCTGATTTTTTTGTACGCTTTATTTTTACTACAAAATAACCTATAACTATTACTACCACTAATATGATAAATGCAGTTAAATTAAAGAACGACATAAATCTCTTAATCTCATCAATATTGTTACCTATAGCTCTCCCAATCAATAAATATATAACCTGTTGAAGAACTATTGATAAGAAGATATAAGTAAAATATACTCTCTTCTTTACCTTAAACACTCCACTTAACAAAACCATCAGTGAGCTAGTACCAGGAATAAACTTACTGATAAAAATACCTAATTTGCCATACTTATGAAACACTTTTTCACTTCTTTTTATATGCTTTTCATCTATATATTTTACTACAAATTTATATCGAAATACCTCATTACCACATTTATATCCAAAAATATACACCAATACAGAACCAACAAAACTACCTGCTACAGATACTATTAAAATCGGTACAAAGTGAAAGTTAGCGTGTGTTGTGAGATAGCCTTCAAAAATAATAATAAAATCAGAAGGAAATGGTGGAAAAATCATCTGAAGAATAGCAGAACAGAAGAAAAAGAAATAAGAAAAAAGGACATTCCCGCCTACTATATCATTAATAAAATTGGTAATTAAATGTTCCATATAAACCATCCCTCTTATGTACATACAGAAGGAGTTGAATTCCCCCTGCATTTAACTTAAACTGTAAACTACTTACCAAAAGCTTCTAATAGAAAGACTTTATTAAAAAGGTTCTATTAAAAAGATTCTATTCAAAAGCTCAGTAATTAATGACAAATCTATTTTGCCGCATAGCCCTCCACAAAATCATAAATCATCTTCGAAAGATCAGCTATTTTATTATAAGCAGTACCCACGTCAACATCCTCAGTCATAACTGACAATACATAAGGATGTGATGCAAAAACAATACCAACATCATTAGCGGTTCTAGTTTGGTTACCTATCTTATGAGCAACCTTTACGTCCTTTGGAAGCTTAGCATCAATTCTATCCCTCCAGTCAGTATTCTCGAGATTATAAATAAGCTCAGAGTATACGTCCTCATTTGAAAGATATAGATTGTATAAGTCCTTTGAAACAAGAGCCATATCATAAGGACAGGAACGGTGAGTTTTACCGTAGTAAACCTGACCTCCGAGATCCATTATATACTGACGTATATTTTCAATACCCAGTAACCTGATTATCATATTTACTCCACAGTTATCGCTCTTTGTAATAGCAAGCTTTGAAGTCTCCCTAACTGTGTATTGAGTACCAAAAGGATCCCTTTGAATAATGCCTGTACCAGATTCGAAATCTTCTTTTTTGTATGTGAGAATATCATCTAGTTTAACATTACCCTTTTCAATCTCCTTGAATAAAAGCACATTCATAGGAAGCTTTGAGGTACTTGCCGCTATATACTCAACCTTATCATTAACCTCAACTGTCTCACCTGTTGCGAGATCAATGAATGTAACTCCATACCTGCCAGATTGCTTTTTAGTGAATTCAGTGATAAGTTTTTTGAGCTCGTCCATCTTACCGCTCTTCTCAACCGAACCAAAGGTTGGTAAAAAGCCATGGTCCTTGGTCATTACTCCTTTTAATGTATTATTCTCTGATGGCTTTGCAGTATCCGAACCGACAGCTGAGCCAGATGTATTGTCTGTGGCATCTGTTGTGGAATCTGCAACTGCACCTGGAGTTAAAGAATTGGTTGAAGTACCTGGAGTGGCCGTTGAAGCCCCAGCTGTATTTGAGCTTACTTCCTCGCTCTGAGGTTTAAACAAAGTGTACCCTACAAATATTATTGCAGCAACACAAACAAGAGAAATTGTAGCAATTAGAACCCTTCTCTTTTTGTATTTTCTTTCACTTTTAAATCTATGTGATCTCATAATATTTATTTTCTTCCCCCGATAATCATTTTAAAAACTTATAACAAATTTATTGGCATTTAGATAAAAATTGCAATACAAATACATAAAAGTTGCAATAAACATTTTAGCACTTACAAAAATATTATTCAATATATACATATTTTACATAGTTGTCCAACTTATTGTCTGATATTTTCAAAAAGAAGTCTGCAATTATCAGCCCTATACTTTGAAATAATATATTCAACTGCCTGTCCGCTCTTTGAATACAAAGTGTTTTGCAGCTTAATCAGCGGTTGGCCAGGTTGCACTCTAAGTACTGGAGAATCTAGCTGCTCAGCAAATATTATCTCTAAAATACTTTTACATTTATCAGGAATAAGGGGATATTTCCCTCTCAATATGTCAACAGAAGACCTTTTCTCCTTAATCTGGTTCACAATATCAGGAAATAGATTAATTGGAATGAACGAATAGTTTAATGAATATACTTCATTTTTACTAATGCTTGATATATAAGTAATTTTGGCAACAGGCATGCTTGTATTGTAATTGAAAATATTATTTAAGATATCCATAGAGGAACTCTCGATTGTCTCAATAGAAACAATATTTTTATCTGCCGGGCACTGACAGTCAAGAATAGAGTCGGTAAAACCGCTATAATTCTTTATATCGATAACATTTTTCCTACCATATACAAAAGTACCCTTTCCCTTTTGCTTGTATAGATACCCACAGCTTGTAAGTTCATTTACTGCCTGTCTGACTGTAGGCCGGCTAATATCATACATTTCGCAAAGCTCTTGCTCAGAAGGAATTTGGGTGTTTGGAGCATAATCCCCATTTAGAATCTTATCGATAATTAAATCCTTAAGCTGCAGATATAGTGGAATGCTACTGAACTTGTTTATCATATCTCTCTCCTCACATTCTATACAAATAAATAAGATAGGATGATGTATTGACATCCTATCTCAGATTATATCAAAGCTATTTGTTTATAAGCAAGTGATATTGCGATTTTTGTTAATGTTTAGCAGAATAGGCTCCATTTTAGCTATCAGCAATGCTAAAACTATACCTTTAACTCCACTTCAATATCCTCTACACTATCTCCAATTACTGGCTTTACACAATTCTCTATAAACTCAACTACCTGTTCCGGACATCTGCCAATGTAATTCTTAGGATCAAGTACAGCATTTAACTCCTCTTGAGTCATTCCAAACGTTTCGTCCTTTGCAATTCTCTCAATGAGGTCATTATATTCTCCATCAACCTTTACTCTCTTACCAGCGTCCATTGAATGAATTCTTATTTTTTCATGTAATTCCTGTCTGTCTCCACCACGCTTAACTGCTTCCATCATAATATTTTCTGTTGCCATAAATGGAAGCTCGTCCATAACGTGCTTGTTGATTACCTTTGGATATACAACTATTCCGCTTGCTACATTGATATAAATGTTTAAAATAGCATCAACTGCTAAGAAAGCCTCAGGTACTGAAATTCTCTTGTTTGCAGAATCGTCCAGAGTTCTTTCAAACCATTGAGTTGAAGCGGTAATGGCTGGATTTAAAGCATCAACAATAACGTAGCGCGCAAGTGAAGAAATTCTTTCACATCTCATAGGATTTCTCTTGTAAGCCATTGCAGAAGAGCCTATCTGCTTTGATTCAAAGGGTTCTTCACACTCCTTCATGCTTTGAAGTAGTCTCATATCGTTACTGAACTTATATGCACTTTGAGCTATGGAAGATAGCACATTTAATACTCTTGAATCTACCTTTCTTGAATAGGTCTGACCAGACACTGCATATACACCTGAGAAACCCATCTTGTCTGCAATCATTTGTTCAACCGCTTTTACCTTTTCATGGTCCCCTTCAAACAGATTCAAAAAGCTAGCCTGTGTACCAGTAGTACCCTTCGACCCCAGCAATTTCATATTATTAATAACGTGGTCAAGATCTTCTATATCCATAAGTAGCTCTTGTATCCAGAGTGTAGCTCTCTTTCCTACTGTAACTAACTGTGCAGGCTGATAGTGAGTAAAACCTAAAGTAGGCATATCCTTATACTGCAGCGCAAAATCTGAAAGCTTCTTTATAAGTGTGAGCATTTTCCCACGAATAAGCTTTAACGCCTCTGTCATAATGATTAAATCTGTATTGTCACCAACATAGCATGAGGTTGCTCCAAGGTGAATAATTGCTTTCGCATCAGGGCATAAGTCACCGTAAGCGTGCACATGTGCCATTACATCATGTCTGAATTGTTTTTCGTAGTTTTCAGCTGCATCATAGTTTATGTCGTAGATATGCTCCTTCATTTGTGCAATCTGATTGTCCGTAATATTTAGTCCAAGCTGCTGCTCTGCCTCTGCAAGTGCAATCCATAGCTTTCTCCATGTAGAAAACTTCTTATCTGGAGAGAAAATCTCCTGCATTTCACTGCTTGCATATCTTGCATTAAACGGTGATTCATAGGTATTCTTCATAGTTTTTTCGCACCTTTCAGGTATATTAATTTTATTAAATTTATTTTTGATATTATATTGTTAGTATTATCTGTTTTTAGGATATAATTTAATTTTATTATCTTAATTCATTAAGTTAGCAATGTATTTTATAGTATATAGACCAATGAATGATTAGTCTATTTATGTCGTGTAGTAGTTAAGACTAATAAATTATAAGTCTATTTATGTCTGTATAGTATTTAAGTCAAATAAATTATAAGTCTATTTATGTCTGTATAGTATTTAAGTCTAATAAATGTTGCGCATATATTATTATACTGTAAAACACGAATATTTGCATTAAAAAATATAAAAATGTTCGTATTAAAAATTCACAAAAAAAGTGCGGGACTTACATCCCGCTTTAGACATTTATGAATATGAGATTGTAATTAATACATTACAATTTTAACTCATGTAAAATTATAATATTATTTGTAGCATAATTCAAGCTATTAAAGCAACTTCTTTACCTTTTAAAGTAACTTCTTTGCCTTTAAAGTACTTAATTACCGTTAAAGCAATTTCTTTGCACTAACAAGTTGAACACATATTGCTAATATCTCAATTGCTTTTTTAAGTTCCTCAATTGGAGGCAAAGTTGGTGCAATTCTGATATTTCTATCCTGCGGGTCCTTTCCATATGGATAGGTAGCTCCTGCCTTTGTTAAGACAACACCTGCTTCAAGGGCCATTGAAGCTACTTCTTTTGCGCAGTTATCCATTGTGTTCAGGCTTATAAAATACCCACCGTTTGGTTTATTCCAGCTAGCAATATTTTTGCCTGCAAGTTCCTTTTCAAGTATATCCAGAACAGTATCAAATTTAGGCTTCAAAATCTCTGCATGCTTCTTCATATGAGCCTTAATTCCGTCCATATTCTTGAAGTACTTAACATGTCTGAGCTGGTTTACCTTGTCATGGCCTATAGTCTGTATAGTCAGACTCTTCTTGATATAATTCATATTGTCAACGCTTCCAGCCATAACTGCTACTCCAGCACCTGAGAAGGAAATCTTTGAAGTTGAAGCAAACATATAAACCATATCTGGGTTACCTGCAGCCTTACATGCAGCAAGGATATTCTTTAACTGATCAGGCTCATCTGTAAGATCGTGAACACAGTAAGCATTATCCCAGAAGATTCTGAAATCCTTTGCAGCAGGCTTCAAAGCAGCAAATCTATCAACAACTTCATCAGAATAAGTTATTCCGTCCGGATTGCTGTACTTTGGAACGCACCAAATACCTTTTATGCTGTCATCAGAGCTTACCAAACGCTCTACTGCATCCATATCTGGCCCGTCCTGCTTCATATCTACAATAATCATTTCTATTCCAAAAAGCTCACAGATAGCAAAATGCCTGTCGTATCCAGGACTAGGACATAAGAATTTTACCTTATCTAGCTTACACCAAGGAGTACTTCCCATAATTCCAAGTAACATGGCACGGGAAACAGCGTCATACATTAAATTCAAGCTGGAATTACCACCGATAATAATCTCATTGGCAGCAACACCTAACATTTCACCAAAAAGTGCTTTTGCTTCTGGAAGTCCATCAAGTCCACCATAATTCCTTGCATCAGTTCCGTCATCTGCTTTTTTCAATTCGGACGACTTTATATCCAGCATATCCATGCTCAAATCAAGCTGCTCGGTACATGGTTTTCCACGAGTCATATCAAGCTTGAGATTTTGAGCTTTAAATACTTCATAACGATTTTGAAGTTCATTAATTATAGCATTTAATTGTTCCTTTGATAATGATTTAAAGTCTGACATAATAATCCCCTTTCAATACCTTTACGCTATGTAGCTTAACCTTAAAATTATTCTAATACACATTATATTTTTTTGCAAGTTTATTATATAGGATATTCAAATTATTTTTAATTATATAATAATAGTATATGTATATGAGCATTAAATGCAGGATGTGTTTTTATAAATTTCAATCATATTGTATACATTTTATCTAATTTATTGAGCCCAATAAATGCAATTTTTATAAATAAAGTATAAAATCATTAGTTTTACTACAAAAGAAAGGAAAAAGTAAGCGGAAAGGAATATTTTCACTAAGTATAAGAAAAGAAGCAACCAAAACGATTGCTTCTTAGGAACTTATTGATATCTTAAATTGAATAACTAAATTTACTTAACAACCTGTTTTATCACCCTCATAAAATTCAAACCTGCTATCTTATCAACTAGCTGCTGACTATAGTTGAGCTTTAGCAGCTCATTAAATATTTTATAAATATCCTGAACCCCATCAAGTCCGCCCGGAGTACTATCAATGCCATCAAAATCAGCCCCAAGGCCCAACGTATCTTCTCCGGTAAGTGCAACTATATGTTCAATATGCTTAATAACACAAGCCAAGTCTGCGTTTCCGTCGTTTGCGAGGAAATCCGGACAAAGGTTTATACCGGTAACTCCCCCGTTTTCTTTCATTGCAAGTAGCTGATCGTCCGTAAGATTTCTTCTGTGTCCACATATACTCTTTGCATTTGAATGGCTTGCAATAATAGGGTCAGTCGTTCTTTTAATTACGTCCCAAAAGCCGCCCTCTGATAAGTGAGATACATCAACCATCATTCCTAGCTTATTCATTTCGCTAACGACTTCTATGCCAAACGGAGTGAGGCCCCCACCGGTAATAGCATCAGCTACACCATCTGCAATCTGGTTTCTGTAATTCCATGTAAGTGTGATGGCTCTAACACCTAGTTTATATAGCATTCTTAATGCTGAAATACTTCCCTCCAGGGCGTCCCCGCCTTCGATAGTTAGCACAGCAGCAATCTTCTGGTGTTTGATTGCTGACATGATGTCGTTGTAATTACAACACAACATTATGTCGTTACTATTGAGTTTTATTTCGTTATATAGGCGGTCAATAATATCCATTGCCCTTCTTAAACCGCCCATTTTTGCCTGTGTTGGTGAAATATATGCGGCAAAAAACTGAACAAAACCATCTTCATAATTTTTCAGTCTTTTTATATCAATATGTCCCTTGTTTTCTAAGAGAGCTTCCTTTGAATCCATTATAGTTGTAATGGTATCTGAATGTGCGTCTACAATTAACATATGAGTCCTCCATTAACCTGATTCAGAACATTATAAAAGTATAAAAAGATTTTAATTTTAAAAAGCGTTCTTTAATAGGTGTAGATTCTGTATTTCATGTAAGCTATTATAGTATATCTCAATAACATCAAACCTTACGCAGTAATTTTTACTACGGTTTTGTGACAAATAAATATTTGCAAGCGTCCTGATTCTTTGCTGCTTTTCATAAGTAACTGCTTCTCTTGGTAACCCAAAATAACAAGATGATCTCGCTTTTACCTCTATAAAACAAATATATTCTGCATCATACGCAATTATATCAATTTCTCCAAATCTGCTGACTCTAAAATTTTGCTTGATCACTTTGTAACCACTACTAGCAAGATATTCACATGCTTGTTGCTCAGCCCATGCCCCTATCTTACGCTTATTGAGGGTAGATACATTGTTGATGGCTGTCTTTGTATCTGAAGCTGCCTTGTCCATGAATGTTGCATCTTCTGATGCAGCTTTTTTATGAGCAGATGCACTTTTCATGAATGCTGAATGTTCTGATGCAGTTTCTATATGAGCAGATGCATTTTCTTTTAATGATGGGGCTTTTTGAGTGGGTTTTTGTAAGTCTTCAAATCCATTGTGCTTATCCATATATGTACCTCTTTGATGCTGTCTCTCCATTTAGCTCATTCTCTTCAAGCGGTTTATTCTAGCGGTTATTTATACTGTCGCCGTAATACCTATCAATATTCCCAATAAAGATCAAAATCTCAGCTACTACATCATATATTTCAGGCGGGATTTCATCACCTATACTTAATGAAGAAAGGGTATTTGCGAGGTTTGCGTCCTTGTAAACGGGTACATTGCTTTCGTTTGCTTTATCAATAATCCTTTGTGCAACCTCGCCTTTTCCTGTGGCAATGATTTTAGGCGCTCTATCGGTATCAGGTGAATATTGAAGAGCAGTGGCCTGCTTAATTTCTTTATTTTTGTCAACTGCTCTTTTTTCTACTCTCTTATTTACCATTTGTACTGCCTCCTAGAGGGTAATGTCTATGCTGTTTGGCTTCTTTATAAATTCTTTTTGAGCCTCGGCCTCAAAGTTTACTATATTTATTGGCTCGTCCAAAAGCTTAAAAGTATAGTCCACTAATCTATAGCCCTTTGACAACAGTGAATTATACAGTTCTCTATGGTTCTCCTTCAAAATGGGGAAAATGTCACTGTTTTCAAGGCGGAAATTTGTGCTTATATCCTTTTTGTCAATACTTAGCAATGTATCAATACGTCCAGCATTTTCGCTATCCAACGATATAAGTACCGTTAGGTTTGATGGGTCCAATTTCTTTGATTTAGAGCCCCTTTTGAGCATATATAGTTCACCTGTAGTATCCTTGTTGAACATACTAAGCGGCAGCTGCATATATGAGCTGTAATTATTAAGCTGATTTAGAAAGCTCATGTTACTGTCGAGACTACCTGACAAATTCATCATAGAATCTCTTGCAAAGCCACTTAATTGCGAAGCTAAGTTCTTTATGTTTGATACGCTATCCTGGAGATCTCTGAATAGCTTCATTGGGTTTAATAACTGGTTATCATCGGAATCTAGCTTAACAAATAAACCTTTGAGGTTATCTGCCTGAGCCTTCAGCTCTTTGTGAGGTGATTGTTCAGCCAAGCTTTCCATATTGTGAAGCTTTGAAAGCAGACTTGCAGTTTGTGCATCTAATTGCTTAATAAGTGCATTGTCTTTGAAGATTGATGAAAGAGAGCTCAAGCTGGATTTTAATGCGTCCAACCTCGAAATTAATGCCTTGTTGTCAGATGGCTCTGCACCAATGCGCTGCTCAGGTCTGTTACCACCTTGCGCCAGCGCCCCAGCCGCATTCTGTGCCTGTACTGTGCCCACTGCGCCACCCGTACCATGCATCGCACCTGCCCCGCCTACACTTTGTGCCTGTACCGTAGCACCTGCCCCGTCCCCGACCTGAGCAGCTGTTTGTGCCACGTTTTGTGCTTGAGCTTGAGCAGCTGACATGCCAGAATTTTGTCCCTGTGCCGAAGAGATACCGCCCTGCACGTTGCCCGCTTGCTGAGGGTCAGCTGCCTTCATGCCTGCAGCAGTGCCTCCAGTGGTAGCAGCATCAAGCTTAGCGCTGTCCACGTTTAGTGTGGCCGCAGCCTGTGCTGTCTGCGCTGATGCAGAGTTTGGGCCTGCCTGCGCGCCGATAGTATTGTTCTGACCTGCAAGGGGTGCCGTTGCACTGTTTTGTGTACCGCTCTGTGTTGCGGTAGCAGGCCCTGCACTTGTCGTGTTAGCTGATGCTGAGCCGGCTGCAGCTTTCCCGGAGGCTGCAACGTCGGTGCCAGTGCCCGTAGCAACATTTGGTTGGCCAGCCGCGGCCGACGTTGCAGCTGGGTTAGCGGTAGCACCGGTCGTAGCAGGTGGTGCACTTGCGCCTTTAGCTGTTGCTTGTAGCGAATTGGAAAGTCCATCATCATTTGTAGTCAATTCGCCCAATAGCTGAGTAAGCTTCTGCAACATAAAATTGGTTTGTTGACTTGAACTATCTCTATTGTTAAGTAAACTTATTAAACTTTTCAGATTTGTTGTTATATCCGATAATTCTTGACTAAAATCACCCGTCAAATGCTGATTTATGACTTTAACAAGCTCATTTATATCATTGCCTATTTTGAGTCTTCCTGCTAAAAGGTTTTTCAACTTCTCAATGCTACCGTTGTCATTCATGCGTGTAGCCGTTACAAAGCTTGCTGCTTTTGCATCTATGTCGGTATTAGCCTTCATAACAGTAGCTGTTTGAGCAACTGATTCTCTAGTGATTGGAACATTTCGCTCTGATAATGCTTTTGCAATTTTAATGTTTTCTTCAGTGGCAGGAATGTCCTGTTCAGAAAGTATATTCTTTATTGATGCAAGAGGGTCAGTTTCAGCTTGTTGAACAGTATTTTTAACCGTCTCAAGTACAAGCCTTCCATCCGAAAACCCTTTTACGCTGAAATTCATATGTTCGCCAGCTTTTAATAGTTGGGGATTGAGTGTGTTGGCAGTAAATTTTGTACCATCAGATAACTTGAGCACTGCCTCGTTACCAGCGGTATTGATTACCTGAGCCCTAATTGTATCCCCTGGCTGAAGCTTTGACAAAATGTCAGCATTGCCATTAGACAATCCGTTATAGCCCATTATTTGCCCATCAATTCTCACGTTTTGTACCCCCTGATACATGGATTTAAGCTCTCAATAAATTTAAGGATAATGATAAGAAATAACTATATCAGCTAAAATACATGATATAGAACTTACAAAATAATCTTATGCATTAATAAAATTCTTTACGAAGCTTAATCTATGTATCGGACAAATACCGAATTTTTTAATAGCAGAAATGTGTTGAGCAGTTCCATATCCCTTATGAGTAGCAAATCCGTATTCAGGATATTGAGAATCCAGCTCGCAAATAAGCCTATCTCTAGTAACCTTTGCAAGTATGGATGCAGCAGCGATAGAAAGGCTCAAGGCATCACCTTTTATGATAGGAATCTGTTTTGTGCTGATATCTTCTAATTTTACAGCGTCGAGGAGTATGCAGTCTGCCCGCTGAGAAAGCCCGCAAATTGCTTCTCTCATTGCCTTTTTTGTAGCATTGAGAATATTTATTTCATCTATACATTTTTCATCTACAATTGAAATGCTATAGGCAAGGGCCTTTTGCTTTATTTCATCAAATAGCCTGTCGCGAACTGATTCACTAAGCTTCTTTGAATCATTGACACCCTCTATTAGCAATCCCTTAGGAAGAATTACAGCCGCAGCAACCACCGGACCAGCTAACGGGCCTCTGCCAGCCTCATCCACTCCGGCAATAAAGGAGTATCCTTCATTGTATGCCATATTCTCGTATTCCAACATTTTTGTGAGACGAGCCTGCTCTTTATCTTGTTTTTGCTTGAGCTTGGCATATTTATCTAGTAGCTTATCAACATTGTTACCCTGTTCTTGTAACACTTGAAGCTCATTTATTGCATCATTAACTGCAAGATCCTTGACTAAATCAAGTATCTGCTTTTGTGTCATCTTTTGCATTTTGACCTCACACCGCTTATCTATAATTACTTAATTATTACTTTTCTGTATCCTTATCTTCTGGGATATCATTTTACATATTGTCGTTTGCGATATCGTTCTGTTTATTGTAATACATCATTGCTTATAGTCGTATGCAACATCATTACTTATCGTCGTTTGCGATATCGTTTTGATTGTTATCGATTGGAATTTCATTTTGTTTATCGTCGTTTGAAATATTACTATGTTTCTTATCTTCTGCACTATCATTTTGCTGCTTGTTGCTTGAAATGTCACTTGGCTGCTTGTCATATGGCTTCTCAAGGGTAATTCGTCCAATCTTCCCGCCCCTGAACTCATCCAGTACTATAGCAGAAATTCTGGAATAATCTATTTCTCCCCTTGCAATAATACAGCCGCGCTTTCTGCCAACCGTCTCAAGCAGTTCCAACTTTCCAATATCCTTTACAGAATCATAATCCAGCTTGAAGCGGGTACATAGATTTTGAGGATAGGTTTGCAGCAATCTATAAAGTAACTCCATTGCTACTTCGGCAGTATCCAAAACATCGTCCTTAATGGCACCTGTAAAAGCAAGGTTCTTGCCAACCTCTACATCTTCAAACTTTGGCCATAATATACCTGGGGTATCCAAAAGCTCCATTTCAGGGCTAATTCTAATCCATTGCTTACCCCTTGTAACCCCCGGCCTATCACCAGTAACAGTCATAGCCTTGCCAACAATTTTATTTATAAAGCTTGATTTACCTACATTTGGAATACCTACAACCATAGTACGTATAGGTGTAAATATTTTACCTTTTGCTCTGTCTCTCTCAATCTTTGGAGCCATAATCTCTTTGGCCCTGGCTTTTACTTCGTTAATACCCTTACCATTAATAGAATTAATAAGGATACACTTAATACCCTGACTCTCATACCACCTGACCCATTGTCTGGAAATATTGTCGTCAGCTAAGTCCGATTTATTGAACACTACCAATCTTGGCTTGTTATTCACCAAGGAGTCTATTTCTGGGTTTCTGCTACTGAATGGTATCCTTGCGTCTAGCAATTCAATTACAACATCCACCAGCTTGAGATTCTCGGCTATAAGCCTTCTTGTTTTGGCCATGTGACCGGGAAACCATTGAATATTCATAAAAAAGTTCCATTCCTTTAAAAATTTTAGTGGTAGTATTGCATTTATAGCTTAATATAAATAGCACACTATCTATTGGTCATTACTATTGTCTGTATTTCCATATACGCCACCAAACTCAGAGAATGGCCATATTCTGAAAACAGCCTTACCTACAACCTTATCCCTGTCTATAGTTCCAATTTTTCTAGAGTCAAGGCTTTGTAATCTATTATCACCCATAACAAAAAGCTTATTCTCTTCTACCGTATATGGGAGCTTCATGCCATTGGATTCAGTCATCTGATCCTTTATATATGGTTCATCAAGCTCAATAAATTCTGTCTCTCCAGCATTCTTTCTAAGCACCTTACCATCTTGAATGTCAATCACATCACCCGGCAAGCCTATAACTCTCTTTATATAATCAACTTCCCCAGGATTAGCAATTGGTAGATACTTAAGTACGCCCTCAAACTTTCCTTCCTCATGCACAAATACTATAATGTCACCACGCTTTGGTTCCCCAATCATGTAACCTGTCTTATAAACAATGACATGCTGACCATCTTGCAAGGTGTTTTCCATCGAGTTCATTGTAACCTTATAGGTTGAAAATACGAATGCTTTAATAAGCATTGAAATAACTAAAGCTGCTACTATCACTAAAACCCATTCAAAAATCTCTTTGCCTATTGAATTTTTCTTTTTGGCTGGTTTCCCTTGCTTCTCAGTAATTATGTTGTTTGCCTGGTTCTCTTCATAAGCTGTTTTATCAATGTTTACAGCTACATTATCATTTATGCCCGCTTTGTACGCTATATCGTCTGCTTCGTTCGCTATATTGTCTGCTTCGTTCGCTATATTGTCTGCTTCGTTCAATATATCGTCTGCTACATTATTAGCAGCATTATTTTGTACTGGTTGCTGATTTAACTGCTCATTTTCATTATTTTTATCAAAATCATCAAATTCTCTATTCATGAATTACTTTCCTTTCGGTTATAAATTTATGTATTTCTTAAAATGTCTGCAAAATCCACTTTGCCATAAAACAACATATCTATTATATAGAAATATCACCTTATTTACAAATTAAAAAAGTATTAAGAAAGTAAGAACAAAAAGTAATACCATAAATTATGAATAAAAGTAATACCATAAATTTAAAAGTACTACCATAATTTATGATCTAGAGCAATATCATAAAATATCAACGCATGGGGTAGCATTATATAAATAAAAATCAGGCATTAAAAAACCCAAGGGGCAAACCCCTTGAGTCTTCAATTTCAACTTTAAAATTTTAATATTAAAGCTTTTCCTTAAGCTTAGCAGCCTTACCAACTCTATCACGTAGGTAGTATAGCTTAGCTCTTCTTGCAACACCTTTTCTAACCACATCAATATGGTCAATTCTTGGTGAGTTAACAGGGAATATTCTCTCAACACCAACACCGTAGGATACTCTTCTTACAGTGAAGGTTTCTTTTAAGCCAGAACCCTTAAGTGCTATAACAGTACCTTCAAACACCTGGATTCTTTCTCTGTTACCTTCTTTGATCTTTGCATGAACTTTAATATAATCACCAATTTCCAATTTAGGAAGGTCAGTTCTAATCTGTTCATTTTCAATTGACTTTAGTATATCCATTATTATTTTTCCTCCTCCCTCTCTAGATGTTCGTGCGAAAATATTTTATAGTGTTCGCAGAGGACCATCCGTATTGCACACGCATGATATTATAGCATGTATTGTAAGGCTTGTAAAGTAATTTTAAGAAAATTTTGCATCTGTAAAAGTAGCTTATAAATGTATTTATTTTGTATTTATTTTGTATTTATTTTGCCTTAGTTTTACCTTTAATTAGCCTTGTTTATATTTGTTTTATATCTGTTTTACTTTTCGTTTCACTATTTATTGGCATTAATGAGAACGGAAATCTGCTTGGCTGTCTGTTTGATTTGTTCTTCATTTGTAATGGTTGAAGTACCATCACCTGCCTGTGCACCATACATTCCAAAGCCTGCATGATTGCCACCTTCTATAATGACTTCTTTAAAATTACTCGGCAAATTTCCTTTGTATTGCTCATATTTTTCGTGGTTTAAAACCTGATCCTCACTACCATACATAGAAAGAACGGATAATCCATTATCTGAAAGATCAGCAGTAGAATACGCTCCAAGTAAAACCAACCCATCAAAGCTTGTTTGATCAGCTATATACGAAGCTGCCATAGAGCCTCCTAGTGAATGACCACCGATATACCAAGAAGTGATTTCCGGATATTTCTCCTGCAAGCCGTCAGCTGCATCAATATCAAAAACAGCCAGATTAGCGGGCATTTCTACCAAAATACATAGAATACCTTGATTGGCACAGGCTTCCATGAGCGGTGCATAAGCATTGTATTCTACCTTCCCACCTGGATAAAATATTAATCCTTTGGTTGCATCTTTTGGAGCATAGACCTTATATCCATTATCTAAAGTTTCCCTTGAGATATTCGTAACATTGGCTGAAAATGCCTCAATTGCTTTATTATCTGCATGATAATAGTCCTGGATATAAATGAAGCCTATAGTGCCTAAAGCTAAAATCAGTCCAAGAATACCTATTACTATGTTCCGCAAGGTATGTTTCTTCTTATTCAATGTCATTCTCCTTTTTAAATAAAAATAACACTTTAAAACACATATGTTCTAATCATGAATGATAATAAGCTTGTTCTTCTCATAAATTAAAATTACTAGAAACACATATGTTTCTAATGTATTAGTTGATGGTAATAAGTATGTTGTAGCAATCACCTATAATTATTTGAAACATATATGTTCAAATACTATTATTTAACCGTTATTAATATAATACCGTTATTAATATAATACCGTTATTAATATACTACCGTTATTAATATATTACAGTTAATGTATAATCTGTTCAAGCGTATTCAAAAATGTATGGGTATTTCCGTTGTAATATATTACATGAATTCCCATTTCCCTCGCACGGAGTAGAAAAGCATCGTTTGTGGTTCTATCGGACAGAACCATTATCTTTATGGAGTTTTTACCACCGAGTTTTTCAGCATACAATTCAATCTCGTTTAGCATATAGGTGCTCAGATTTTGAGTATCCTTGCATGAGATATACACCAATCTCGAATCAATTGACGCCATTACATCTATTTCATTCTTAATATTGATGAAGTCGGCATTCCACATAAATACAACTCCACTTTCAACATCATCAACCTTACGGATTTTTTTAACGCAGTTATAAGTTATTGCTTCAAGCCAGCTGCCAAATATCATAATAAGCTTACGGAAATTTTCGTCCTTGAAGCTCATCTGAACTTGATTATTGTTAAAGTCATAATCAATGAAACCCTTGTCCTTTAAGGCATCAGCAATATGTAAAAAGTCTTTTACATCCTGAGTCTTAAGGTAATTGAGACTAATAGTTGCAAAATAACTATCCGGAAAGTTTGAATGTATTCTATTTGGGGTTTTAATAATGCTTAAAAAGGTCCTGAAACTAGCGTAGTGTTGTTCTATAATTGATATAAAATCAGTTACATCCTGTGAAAGATAGTATTCTGAGGAACTGCTTACTATACTGGTCCCTGCTCCTGCCATTATATCGTCCACGCTGATTTCCGCAAACCCACCATGTTTAACTATTTCACGGCCTCTCACAATATAATAGTTCTGTCTGTCAATATCAACATATATCATTGGAATCGCGGAGTCTTCAACGAAGTCCTTTATCATCAGAAGCTGTAAGGTTGGTGCGTTTGTTGTATCTAACACCACACAGCGATTCTTCTTGATCTGAGTTAATGCAGATATTAGGTTGGCCTGTTCACAAACATACTTGTGATGACTTACTTTAATAGATGGCATATTTTGACGAATATAGTTCAAAAGGCTTTCAAAGTTTTGCTCCGCGTCGCTTCCCTGCTCTATAAGAAATATAATGCTGTCTATTTTGAGCAGTTCAGCTGCTGCCAACGAGCCATAATTTGTATCGGTCAGAAAGCATATTAATGTTTTATCCATAGTTGGCCTCCGTTATTATTGTAACCGTATAAAAACTTTTTAAAACTATTTGACGTTACTAATACCGTTATTCAGAAATTATTGTATTTTTAAGTTTTTTATTACGTGTTTCTATCTAGAAAATCACCCTACATTTTGCTAATAAACCTTTGCTAATAAACTTTTCTACTAAACTATGCTACTAAACTAATATTATTTGCTCTTATATACCGTCAGTAAGTATTCACCGCTTTTAATCTCTTCTAATTCAGTAGTATTCTTCATAGTCTTATTTATGTAGACCTTTTGCTTGGAGGTTAATTTTTTAAATATATATTTATCCGTTTCTATAACCTTGTCCTTATCCAGCTTTGTATAGAATTCCTCCAGACACAGCTTATTATTATATAGATAGGTTGCAAGAGGAATTCCTACATACCGTATATGCCAGGGTTCGTAGATAATCTTGGTAATATTGGTCTTGCCGTCGGGGTAACGAACCACATATCCAAATTTGTAGCAGTTCTTTTCCAGCCATTTCTGGTCGTTTGTGCCGAAAAAGGTTTCTGCCGAAGGTCCCTTTGTACTGTATACATCCAGAGCAAGTCCGGCTTGATGTTCGGACTTACCTGGGTAAGCAACCATTTGCTGGGTCTTTTCAAAAGCTTCTTCATATGTCTTTTCTGTCTTTTTAAACTTTTCAAGGCGCCTTTGAAAAAGTGTATTTTGGAAGCTCTCACTTCTATAGGCTTGGTGTACAAACAGGCCCATTGCATTATCCTTTTTGGCCGCGGCATTAAGTTGATACAGTGCTTCAAGTGGTACTGGCAACAGTTTAAGGTCGTTGCTAGCAACACTCATTTTGGACTTGTTTATTGTAGCCATATTTTTGGGGACATAACCCTTTGGGAGAGCATTCTCACGGTTAATAAGCAGCTTAGTACTCAGAGTAGCCTTCTTTACCTCTTTATAACTGCTTGCAGACAAAATCAATTCATTTGTAGATATATATACATTTGATGAGTCTTCAGCTAATTTTATACCTGAAGAAGTGCTATTAGCTGACTCTATATTTGAAGAAGAGCTCTTAGCTAATTCTATACCTGAGGAGGAGCTATTAGCTGACTCTATACCTGAAGAGGAGTTATTAGCTGACTCTATACCTGAAGAGGAGCTCTTAGCTGACTCTATACCTGAAGAGGAGCTATTAGCTGAATCTATACCTGACGTAGGCTGGTTAACACCAGAGGTATTTGTAGTTCCTATAATGATTATGCCGAGTAAAATCGCACAGCTTAGAAGTAGTAGCAAAAGCTTTTTCATAGATATCCCCCATCACAACTTATCATTTCAACGTTAGTCTACGTTAATCGTAATAGCTTCTAATGATTCATGCCTTTATACGTTTGTCTGGTACAGCTTCTTAAAATAATGATTCATAAGTTTATACGTTTATATTAACATCCGTTTCTTTTTTATCAAGCTTTTTGAACTGAAATTTTTCTAACCAAAGCTTTTTAGACTTCATTGAAGTAAAGCCTATCAATGATATACCAAAAGCTCCTATGGCATCTACTATCAAATCCTTCATGGTATCGTTAAGTGCTGCTCTTCCAATAAGTGGGGCTCCATTTTCCAAAGCGAACTTTTGCATATTAAGGCCAAGTATTGCATCAAAAGCATACTCATAGACCTCCCATAGAACACCTAGCGACATTGCAAAATTAAAAGCAAATATAGCTATAAATAATGGGCTTAATTGAATCTTTACCTTCTCTGCATTATTTAGAAGAGTTACAAGAGAAAAGCCTAGGGCTCCTAACATTACCCCACTAAAGGCATGTAAAATCGTATCCCAATGGGGCACATGATAATAAAAGCTTTTTATCTCCCCGAGGTAGATTGCTGTATATAGGAAAATAACAAAGATTATGTTCATGTATGAGGGAATATCTATTCTCCATTTCTTTTCAATCATTGAAGGCAAAAGCATAATAAATATTCCAAGTATGCACTGTATCAGCATCAACAAATAGTCACTCTTCACCTTTTCATATCTCTCAATGTGCAGAGGTGAAGTAGGAGCAATAATAACATTTACTAAAGAATAAATGGCTGATCCTATAAGAGTTATAAATACAACTATAAAGATAATTTTTTCCCAGTTAAGATTTTTTAGTTTTTCGACCATCCAATCACACCCTTACAAATAAAAATAAAAAGGGCATACTTGCCCTAAGTTGTCAAAGTTTCAAATATAATCTTATATCTATTGTAATTACAATGTACAAAAATTTGACTACATAATAAATGTTATGCCTACATATAGCCATTTAATGCTACTAATAATTGCTACAATATATTACTACTATTATTGCACTATATATTATTAATATTAATGCATACAATAATTCCACTATTTATTGTTATTATATTTGTCATATAAATCAGGCCTTTTTATGCGTGTCCGCTCAATAGACTGCTCATGTCGCCACTTATCTATATTGGCATGATGTCCTGACAACAAGACATCAGGAACAAGCTTACCTTCATAGTCTGCAGGCCTAGTATACTGAGGGTATTCGAGCAATCCATTAAAGTGGGACTCATCGCTAAATGACCCTTCACTGGATAAAACACCTGGAATTAGTCTGCTAACACAATCAATGAGTACCATTGCAGGCAGCTCACCACCAGTCAGCACATAATCTCCAATAGAGATTTCCTCATCAACT
Organism: Bacillota bacterium; assembly: GCA_023439045.1. Classification (GTDB taxonomy): domain Bacteria; phylum Bacillota; class Clostridia; order Acetivibrionales; family DSM-1351; genus Ruminiclostridium. The sequence goes on from JAEXOY010000036.1 coordinate 123,631, forward strand.
ATTTCTTCAATAATTCTCTCGTCAATACCTTCATAATGCCCACACAAGAGTACTAGATGCTGCTCTTGAGATAACTCTTTTGCAAGCTCTTGAGTCAGTACCTTTCCCTGGGGGCTCATATATATAACTCTGGGTTTATATTGCAAATCCTTGGTAACAGCGGCATACGCATCAAAAACGGGTTGGCACGCCATAACCATACCATTGCCGCCTCCAAAGGGATAATCATCAACCTTTTTGTGCTTATTGGCAGAATAATCTCTGATATTGTGAGCCTTAATTTCAATCAAATTGTTTTGCTGTGCCCGTCCAATAATGCTTTCGTTCATGACAAGTTCAAAGGTTTCAGGAAACAGCGTCAAAACATCAAATTTCATCAGTCCAATAACCCTTCCGGAAGCACAACTGAAACTCTACCATTCTCAAGAGAAATCTCTTTTACAACACTCTTGAGGGCAGGTATCAAAATCTCCTTGTTAGTAGCATCCTTTACAATATAAACATCATTACTGCCCGTTTGAATAATATCACGTATACTTCCAAGCAGCTCATTATTTTCATCATAAACATTAAGTCCTATCAAATCTGTGATAAAATAGGAGTCCTTTGGTAGTTTAATAGCATTTGCCCTATCTACCTTCATATAAAGCCCTTTTAGGCTTTCTGCCTTTTCCATGCTATCAACACCTTCAAACTTTAGTATTGCAAACTGTTTGAAGAACTTGACACCAGTAATATTAGTCTTTTCCAATCGTCCATTATAATCAATAAATACCCATTTGAGCTTATTAAAACGAGCAGGGTCATCTGTGAGACAGGTTGCCTTGACCTCACCTTTAACACCATGGGTATTTACAATTTGTCCAACTATCAGGTATTCTAGCATGTATACACCTCATTTTTTATGAATTGCTTCTTGTTCAGTATTGCATCTAAAATATGCATTGTTTATGAGTATTATGTTGTAATTATAGTTTACTTTTTAAAGTATGTTGTTAAAGTTTGCATTCCACTATATGCTATACATAACAATTCTAAAATGCACTAACTTCTCATATTTGCAGAAAAACTCAAGGGCATTGCTGACCTTGAGTTTTGTGTTCTATTGTATAATATCAACTACAACACGTCTGCTGTCTTTAACTGCTGCAGCTTTTACAACAGTACGGATTGCCTTGGCAATTCTGCCCTGCTTTCCGATTACTTTGCCCATATCGTCCTTTGAAACTTTCAGCTCCAAAATAATGGACTTTTCGTTCTGAATTTCATTTACAAAAACCTCATCTGGATAGTCCACGAGAGCCTTTGCAATGTTTTCAAGCAATAATTTCATAGCTCATCATTCCTTTCGCTACGCTCATGGAACAAATCAATTACTGAATGATACCATTCTTCTTCAATAATGATTTAACTGTATCAGTAGGCTGTGCACCATTCTTTAGCCATTTTTGAGCTTTTTCAGCATCAATATTGATCTGAGCTGGTTCTACAACAGGGTTGTAAGTACCGATTTCTTCAATGAATCTACCATCTCTTGGATATCTTGAATCAGCAACAACTACTCTGTAGAAAGGGTTCTTCTTAGCACCCATTCTCTTTAAACGCATCTTAACTGCCATTATATTCACCTCCTTTAAAGGATAATATCAAATCAATTAATTTATAATTTTATTTAAAAAGGCATTTTAAACTTACCTAAAGCACCTTTTTTGCCACGTTTACCCATGTCGTTCATCATCTTCATCATTTTTTTCATTTCCTCAAAGCCTTTAAGCATCTTGTTGACTTCTTGGATGGTAGTACCACTACCAGCTGAAATACGCTTTCTACGACTACCATTGATGATAGAAGGGTCATTTCTTTCTTTTTTGGTCATTGATTGGATGATAGCTTCAATTCTAAAAAATTCCTTTTCATCAACCTGAACATCCTTCAATGCCTTGGAATCCATACCAGGTATCATACCAAGTATGTCCTGAAGCGGTCCCATTTTCTTTATCTGCTGCAGCTGCTCTAAATAGTCTTCTAGAGTAAACTGCATTGTACGCATCTTCTTTTCTAGCTCAATAGCCTTCTTTTCGTCAAAGGCTTCCTGTGCCTTCTCAATGAGACTGAGCACATCACCCATACCAAGTATACGTGATGCCATTCTGTCAGGGAAAAATGGCTCTAAGTCACTGAGCTTTTCACCAATACCAGCGAACTTGATTGGCTTTCCAGTAACTGACTTAACGGAAAGTGCGGCACCACCTCTAGTATCACCATCTAGCTTGGTTAATACAACACCGTCAATACCCAGCTTCTGATTGAAGCTTTCGGATACGTTGACCGCATCCTGTCCGGTCATTGCATCAACAACCAGTAATATTTCATGTGGATGTACTGTGTTCTTGATGTTTAGCAATTCATCCATCAATTTCTCATCTATGTGCAATCGACCTGCAGTATCAAGTATTACAAGGTCATGTTGCATCTTGTTTGCATGATCTATTGCTGACTTAGCTATCTGAACAACATTCTGATTGTTTTCCAGCGAAAATACCGGTATGCTAAGCTGTGCACCTACTACCTGCAACTGTTTAATAGCTGCCGGTCTGTAAACATCGCACGCTACAAGCAGAGGATTTTTGCCCTGCTTTCTCATGAGATTTGCAAGTTTACCTGATGTGGTAGTTTTACCTGAACCCTGTAAACCAACCATCATAAGAACCGTTGGTGGCTTTGGTGCAAATGTAACCTTGCTTTGTTCCCTTCCAAGGAGCTCTATTAATTCCTCATGAACAATCTTTACAACCTGCTGTCCTGGCGTAAGGCTTTCTAACACGTCAGAGCCTACTGCTCTCTCAGAAATCTTGCTGATAAAATCCTTAACAACCTTGAAATTTACATCGGCTTCTAAAAGTGCCAGCTTTATCTCACGCATCATTTCCTTGACGTCCTTCTCGGAAACGCGGCCTTGTCCTCTAATTTTCTTGATAGTCTCCTGAAGCTTTCCTGACAAACCCTCAAATACTGCCATCCAATACCTCCGTGCACCTGTCTATATGCTACTTATCAGCTCCTCAATTTCCTTCTGGACATTGCTGATAATCTTTCTATCTTTTTCATTTAATTGCTCGAAACTGACTTCATTAAGCTGCTTTGAAATATTCTTAACCTTGATATTTTGCTCAGAAAACTTGAAAACAAGACCGAGCTTTTCTTCATATTCATTAAGCTGTGCCCTAGCACGCTTTTCGTTGTCAAAAACACCTTGACGGCTAATATTGAGCTGTTCTGCAATCTCAGACAATGTGTAATCATTGTTGTAATGCAAATCCAAAATCTCATACTGCCTGTCAGTGAGCAACTGTCCATAAAAATCAAGCAGCAAAGATATTTCATAAACCTTGTTCACCATTCATCACTCATATCTGTAAAGTATTTTTGCTTTACAACTTATTCTAATGCATAATTGCAGTGGTGTCAAGTGTTTTTACTTTACATTATGCTCTTTTCTGCTCAGGAAAACTCCCTTCCACAATCGTACCGCTGATAGTACCAATAGTATTCCAACTGCAAGTGAGCCTGCAATTCCCAAAGTGTTCAAGCCTTTATTGAGAAAATTACTCATATCCCCCTCAATGCCATACCTCATTGTATAGTACAGACCGCCACCCGGTACTAAAGGTAGTAAACCTACCATAAGATAACCCGTTGCAGGATTTTTATTGATTCTAGCCATTATTTCAGAATATATAGAAATAATTATCGTAGCTAAAAAATACTGAAATATATCATTCTTTAGAAAGCCAAGTGCACTATAGCTAAACCAAGCCAAAGCTCCACACAAAGGTGCTAGAAACAAGAGCTTACCTCTTATATTAACAACTATACAAAAACCCAGACATCCCAAAAACGATAAAAAGCATTGCATTAACACAGTCATATAGGTGGATTTTCCTTTCAAAGTTCTCCTTGCCGTCAATTATAGCGTTTATAGTTATAACTTGTATCATTATTTTAGTTCCTTATGACACTCTATACTTTGAGGAAACAAAAAAACTATAATATCCTAGAGTAAATTTGCAGACGCAAAAATAGTCAATACTATACCAGAACCAATAGCTATTGCTGTAGCGATAAGTATTGCCTCAGTGAATTTAGTCAATCCTGCAAAAAGGTCTCCTGCTATCACATCCCGCATAAAGCTGGTCAACACTATACCGGGTACGAGATTCATCAGTGTACCTATTGTAATTTTATCTATATTGTTTGCTAAGCCCAGTTTTACTGTAAAAACTGCAACAAGTGAGGCTGTCGCTGATGAAATGATAATTATAAAAAAGGTATTTGCCTGGAAACGTTCCATATTATAATACACTATCTTAACAGCAGCACCTGCAAGTATGGCGCATAATGCATCAAATATATTACCCCCATAAAACAGCGTAAAGGCAAAAGCAACCAATGAAAAGCCAAGAGTCTGAAACAGTAGGCTGTATGGTTTACAATTATTTATAGAATCCAGTTCATCGTATATATCTGAAATATCTGGTGTTGTAGCACATATTTTTCTACATAGGTTGTTGAGAAGTTCAACCTTTCTTAGATCATTCCTCTTGGAATAAACCCTCTTAATTTTTGTTATGGGGTATTCCTCTTGTGTACATATAGTAACTATCAAACAGGATGGAACTGCAAATACATCCCCTTCTTTTACACCGTAAGCTGTAAAAATCCTCTTTATAGATTCCTCCACACGATATATATCTGCACCATTTTCTAAAAGGGAAAATCCTATCTTGGTTGTAACATTGAGTAAAGCATCATAATCCATACATACACCTAATTTTTATATATTTATAGCATATTATATCACAATAACAAGTATTTAATGATTCTATTTGCTTTTGTAATTTCTATTACCAATATTAAACATATATAATCCTTTTACTTTTTTACTTTAATAGATAATTTTACTATTAGTGGCAAGTTGCATCCTTTTAATGTATGTGTTATTATTCTAACAGCTGGTATTCTTTTGAAGCCAGACAATTTTACTTATTTATTTTTTATCACAATACGACTTATATCCCAATAAGGGAATGAGAACGGAGGTTAATTGTATGTCGAAAATTAATTCACAAGAACGATCGCTATTAGGCATCGACCAATTGTCAATCAGAAGTATTGTCATAGGTAGCCTTGGGTCAGTAGTGATCACAGCAAGCTCAATGTACATTGCTCTAAAAATGAGCGCACTACCCTGGCCTACTATTCTAGTAGCACTATTATCAATGTCAGTTTTAAAGCTGATAGGAAAAACCACCTTGAACGAAGTAAATATTACTCAAACTGCAATGTCTGCAGGTGCAATGGTTGCCGGTGGTCTTGCTTTTACATTGCCGGGGCTTTGGATTACAGGCACCTGGACTATGGAGTCAATCACTACCGAAAACTTTTTGAAGGTGCTTGCTATTGCTATTGCAGGCTCAATTATTGGTTCAGTTGCATCCTGGCTTCTCCGAAACAGATTTATTGAAAAGCAGCAGCTTCCCTATCCAATAGGAATGGCCGCAGCAGAAGCTATTAAGACCGGTGATGAGGGTGGCAAGAAATCCTTGGTGTTATATATTTCTCTAGGACTCTCAGCCATCTACACATACTTCAAAGATTATGTTGGAAACATTCCTGCAGTACTTTTTGCTAATGGCAATTTTGGTATTTGGAACTCTCCAATGGCTATAGGTATTGGCTATATTATCGGTACACTATACACAGGAGTATGGTTCCTAGGTGCTATAATCTCATATGTTTTAATTATTCCTCTTGGTCCAAAACTAGGTTTATTTGCAGACAGCGCTGCCGCTACTTCTTTTGCAAGTACTCTTGGTATTGGAATAATGATTGGAACCGGATTTGGAGTTCTTATTTCTATGGTTTACAAATGGATAAAGAACACTATTCAAAATAAAGATAAAAAGAACGATATATCTTCAGGTAACAAAACAATCAATGAAGGTAAATCTTCAAAAGCTAAGCTACTTGCGTTATTATTTACGTTACTTACATTTGTATTTACAGTAGCAAGCGGACTATCCATCATACCATCAATATTGTTGATAGCAGGCGTATATATCACGTCCATAATGGCAGCAACACTTACAGGTCAGACTGGTGTTAATCCAATGGAGGTATTTGGAATAATTGTTTTGTTGGGTATAAGACTCTTTGTCAATGTTAATACACTGGATGCATTCATAATTGCTGCTTGTGTAGCTATTGCTTGCGGATATTCAGGAGACTTATTTAACGATTATAAGGCTGGCGCTATACTAGGAACAAATCCTAAGGCACAGTTAATATCACAGGTATTTGGTGGCATTGTTGGATCGGTTGTTGCAACAGCTGCACTGTTTGCTCTCATTAAGCAATATGGCGGTGTTGGTGGGGATACAGGACTTACTGCAGTTCAAGCGTTCTCTGTAACCACAATGGTAAATGGCTTGGGTGATCCTATTGTATTGACAATCGGTGCTGTGATTGGAGCGCTACTATTCCTATTGGGTGTCCCTGCAGCGACACTGGGCTTGGGAATATACCTACCATTTATTATTTCATCAGCTGTTTTTATAGGCGGCATAATACGACTTGTTGTAGATAAAGTTCGTCCAAAGTCCTCAGATACTGGTACTATTGCATCTTCGGGGCTTCTTGGCGGTGAAGGTATAACAGGTGTAACCATAGCGATTATAAAACTATTTTCAGGGACATAAATTTTAGTGTATAATTGAAGGGGCTTATTGCCCCTTCTTTTTACGTTTTTAGTTGTTTAACAGTTACATCAGCATTTGATGTTTTAGTAAAACGATAGATTATATTTATTAATACAGTTAGTAATGAATTTTTTCACATAATAAGGAGATGATTTTTTGGCAAAGATTATCGGAATAGATATTGGAGGCAGTACAACCAAAATTGTTGGCTTTGATGGCAATAAGATGTTTAGCCCATTTCTCGTAAGAGCAAATGACCCAACAGCATCAGTATATGGCGCTTTTGGTAAGTTCCTAAGCGTTAATTCCCTACAGCTTCAGGATATTGAAAGAATAATGATTACTGGTGTGGGCTCATCTTTTATAAATGAAAGGCTTTATGGAATACCTACTGGGAAGGTTGATGAATTCCTTGCTATAGGCATGGGAGGACTCTACTTGAGCAATCTTGATAAGGCCATTATTGTAAGCATGGGTACAGGTACAGCTTTTGTAAAGGCTGAAGGAATTTCGGCTGTACACCTTTGTGGCACTGGTGTTGGTGGTGGAACTCTTCTAGGTCTATCCAATAGAATGCTTAATGTGAGACATTTTGATGAGCTTATTGAAACAGCAAACGGTGGTGATTTGACACATGTTGACCTGACAATAGGCGATATTTCAAAGGAGGTTATGGAAACTCTTCCAAGTGAAACAACAGCCTCAAATTTTGGAAAAATCAGCGACCTTGCAACCAAATCGGATATTGCAATGGGTATTATTAATCTGGTATTCCAGACTATCGGTATGGTGGCTGTATCAAACACAAGAATTGATAATATCAAGGACGTTGTGCTAACAGGTAATTTGACAAATGTACCTCAGTCCAAATATATATTTGAACAATTAAATAAACTCTATAATGTTCGTTTTCAGACTCCTGAAAATGCTGAGTACGCAACTGCTGCTGGCGCAGCTATCTGCTTTAAGCAGGGTGCTAGGTTTAGGGAGATAAAGTAATCAAAAACTAAGTGATTAATATAAAAACGTATTAAACTAAAGTAAAAAAGATGACCATTTCAAACTTATGAAATGGTCTTTACTTTTTATCATAACTTGCTTGCATAAGTTTTTTGTCACGACCAGCTTACAAAAGCCTTTTCTCATATCCTGCTTACAAAAACTTTTTCTCATATCCTGCTTACAAAAGCTTTTTTCATATCCTGCTTACATAAGCTTTTTATCACAACCTGCTTACATACTCAATAAGGGTCGCACCGCCTAAAACGTTTGCATAAACCATAACTGCTAAATACGCAAATCCCAATCCATAAAGTATCCTTCTCCCCAACTTTCCTGAAAAGCCCTTAAACAGATACCCTATAATCAAAATCTGTGCAAATGAATGGTGTAACGAGTACAAAAAAGACTCCTTGAGCCCATATTGGATTAAAACATGTAGCACAAAGTTAAACAGCAAAACAGCCATCGGGATGAGCAACAGCTTATCCTTGTTGTAGCAGCCAATAATTATAGCTGCGATAAGACCTGCAACCCAGACACACATAGCAGCAAACATCCAGGTAGGAGCAGAAGCTACAAACGAAATGGCCTTGCCTGCATATTCTCCAAAAGGAGATTTGTTAACAGTGTCAATAAACATGTAGGTTGATCCAAATAGAGAATAGTACCCCATCTTCCCTGCTGTCAATAAATCGAATTTATCAGCATAGTTTTGTGGGCTGCTTATAAACACTTTGAACACATTTGTAAAAAACACGCCACGTATGGGCAAAACAGCAATGGTTATCAGTAAACCCACTCCCGATGATACTATTAACTTCATCTTTGTTCTGATGTTATCATTAAGGAATAAAACCATAAGAGCCCAAATGGCGAAATTGGTTATAGTTACACCACCAGCCAGAATACCTAGTACAACTAGGCTTTTGAACCTTTTCTCCAGTAGACACCAATAGCTTAATATTAAAATGGTACCACTCAAGATATAGCTCTCCACAATAAAGGTATATAGCAGATATGAGCAGGATAGAGCGTATATCAAAAGCAGAATTGATATGGCTAGATTGGAAAGATGATATTTCTTATCAAGTATCTTATAGAGATAATATATCCCTAAAAAACTTATCAATATCTGGAATATTACAATGATTATATAATGGTTCTTGATGCTTATATCGCCTAGAATCAAGTGCTCTGCCTGTGTTGCATAATGAGCCCCTGCAATTAGTAATGGGTGTTTTACTATTCTTCCTGTATCATCAAGCTTAGTGGAATAAATCTTATTTACGTAGTAAGAATCATCCATTGAAAAAAATCTATCATTATTGGTTGCTTTGGTGATATCATAAACTCCCTCATTAATAAAACCAGCAAAACAAAATATATAGGCCAGTATAATTACAACAAATGTAATCATTATTGGAAGCCTATTTGAGGTGCCTCTGTTGCCCTTACTGCTCATGCTGTTTCTTGACCTTGCTGCTGACATATTGACCTCCAATTGTAATCGCTCTGTATTATCCTAAAAATCTATAATTTCTAAGTATTATCCTAAGTATCTATAATCCCTTAATATTATCCTAAAAATCTATTATTCCACTGGTATTATGCCTAAGTCTTATAAATCTAATTATCAATAGAATCTCAACACTATAACCAAGCAGCTTATACCCCAGAGAAAAATTCCTATTAGCAAAGGCTTGTCCTTGAAAAGTATTAATTCTACATTGTCATAGGTTTTATCAGAGTTTGCAACTAATTGATATCTGAGTAAAACATATATTACAAAAACCGTGGTTACCATTATGGGTAAGTGTGTAAAGTAACAATACAGAGCATAAAGAACGATACATAAGGAAATACAAATGGTGATGATTTTATCCAAAAACTCATCTGTATAAACCGCAAGTGTTGCTTTGTAGCTACCAGCGTCCCCCTTCATTATTGAAAGCTCTGCTCTTCTCTTATTTGCTGCTAAGAATAAGCACAGTACAGATGTGCAAAGCAGCAACCAAGGTGAAGCTTCAACACCTATTACCATTGCACCTGCAAGTGTTCTAAGCACAAACCCTGCCGCTATTGTCATTATGTCTATAATAGGTTGATGCTTTAGCCATAAAGAATAAGACGTAGAGGTTATCATATAAGCAAGCATGGTAAGCATAAAACCAAATGAAAGCATATATGCCCCGCCTACTGCAACAGTGATAATTAGTGCTGCAAAAATATATGCTTGGTATACCTTTATCCTGCCTGAAGCAATAGGTCTTTTTGACTTTCTAGGATGAAGAGCATCCTTTTTTCTATCGATAATGTCATTAACTATGTATACCGAACTAGATGCCAGACAAAACAAAGCAAAGCCGATAATTACAAGTATTATCATACTAACATCGGTAAAGCTTTTTGAAAATATTAATGCAGGAAATAGGAAGGCATTTTTAACCCACTGTTTCGGTCTCATTTCTATAATAAAATCCTTAATAAGCTTCATTTAACGCACTCCCCAAAATAACTGTTTTTTGATTCATCCTAAAATAACTGATTTATTACTTGATTTCACAACTACTTTATTTTTGACTCATATTGAAAAACTGATTCATTGTTTCATTTCACAATTACTTTATTCTTGATTCATAGTAATAATGATTTAGTTCATCATTGCAAAATTACTTTTATTTCTGATTCATTTGGTAAATGACATATTGAGCTGTCCTTTTTAATTCAGTGAAATCAAAGCCATTCTCAAGCATTTGCTTAGTATATATAGAATTTGACTGCTCCTTGCCAAACCAAATCAAATACTGTTTGTCGTAGTCTTTATTTTCTGATAAAAAGCTTTCATAGTTGTAAAGCGGTATTCCATCTTGCTTTGGAGTATAATGAGACTTTTTGTCCCAAATATAGTTTATAGCATTTGGGTTATTTGAGTATATAATATCTGCATCCTCAATCAAATCCCTATCAAGAATAATGCCCTCCCTTAGCCAAGTATCTGAGTTATACCCGCTTAAGCCATGAGCAGCTGCATCCTGGAGGCCTGCATAGGTTTGTCTAATACCTGATGTTGCATAGAAGGAAATAACAAATAATGATAATATTAAAAATGAAACTGCTAATACTTTATCAATTCTATTATTTTTTGTTATTACTATGATATTCTCCAGTAAAACACAAAAAATCATAATCAGTGGTATAAACGCAGGAATTAAGTATCTATCTCCTAGGGGATCAAAAGCTACCTTTGTAGCCGATATTATCATATAAATCAGATATAGAGCAACATATCCTAACAAAAAAGTAACCAAATATTTTCGATCTACCTCTAGCTTAATGGTTCTGAAAAATGCATACATAATAGCTACAGCAAGTACAATTATTAATAATAATAAAACTAATCTACTGCTAGTAATGCCCTCAAATCCGGGTAATAACCAATTAATAACAGTCTTGAAAGTACGGATAATATTCGTGGTTAGTGTTACTTCTGCAGCTGGACGCATTCCAACTAACGTCTCGGATAAAATATAATTTCTGATAATAAATATAAGCGTTGGTATAACCGAAATGCTGCCATATACAAAAACTATCTTAAGCTTATTACCCCAACCCTTAATTCTAAATAACAGATATACACAAACAATGGCAACTAATGTAACGCCAACATACCTAGTAAGGCATGCAAATGCTGATAGTATTCCCATTGCAAATATCGGCCTTAACCATGAAGCATTGAAATCCTTTGTTGTAAAAAGTATGTAAAATACTGTTGCACAAAAAAATAAATACATTGGTTCAGACCAAGCATAAAGAGACATTTTTAATAAAGGAAACGCAATAACACACATTCCCGAGAATATGAACGGCACTATCCAACTTGATAGTAACTTCCTAAGCATTCTAACAGAAACAAAAATCGTTAGTGCAAAGAATAGAGCATTTAAAAATCTAGAGAAAGCAAGTACGCTTATACCTAATAAACTTGGAATAGCAAGTATTGCCGGGTAAAGCGGGGGCCACTGAATAAATGGAGACGTATATGCAAAATATTGTAAGCCTTCACCGTTTGCAAGGCTATCCGCAGCATTTAAATATGCTACAGTATCTGCAGAAACACCTGGCCCATACTTTTGCGTACCGTAAATAACAAGGAAAAAAGCCACTATTGAAAAAAGAATATCTATTGCTAAAACGACTTTAGTTGTCTTTTTCATTTGTAGTACCTCCATACAGATTATATTAGAAATAAGAGTTTAATTCAACGTTTTTCAATTACCTCACTATTAATTTTAAAATACTGCCAGTTTTTTAGCTCATTATACTTTTGCATCTGGTTTTCATTTAGGACTTTGGTAAAACCCTCCTCCGTTTTGGCATAATATCGATCAATTACAGGCAAATCTCTTCTTACATCATTTAAAAAATCATAGTAGGAGTCCTGACCCTTAAAACCAAGCAGTTCAAGCAATACCGGGCCTAAGTAATTGGCATTTATAGTATTGTCTTTTGGAAGATCCAGCTTCTTTTTTGCAGCTTCAAAATTGGTCTTATTATATGCCGTTTCATTTGCCCATATTAAAAATGGTAATCTTGAGCTATTAAATATTTGCTCCATACTTCCCCGTTCATCAAAATTTATCCCTAATTCCTTATATATATCAGCATCATCACCAGTAAAGGGAAGATGATTTCCCACAAATACAATTATTGTAGGAGTATCGCTATTCATGAAATAGTTAACCAAAACATTGAGCATATTATCGCTGTCTCTTACCCCTTCAAAATATGTGTTCAGCTTTAGTTTGCTCTCGTCCGGTATTTCTTTTCTAAAGGTTTCAATTTCTACTGGCTTGTAATTATATTTATCAGCTGTATAGGGTGCAGAGTTTTGAGTAGATACAGCATAACAGAACCAAGGCTTTACCTCCTTAGTCTTATAATTATCCTTGTATTTTTGAACAATCATTTTTGCGAGTGAGTAGTCAGAAATATTGTCCCCCTTGAGGTTATCAGGCTTTTTAAAGTTGTTTATAAGCACTTGATTTGATAAACCAAGGAATTTATAGACATTGCTTCTATTATACATCCAGCCTTCACCCGGATAGATTAACTGATCAGCATATCCATTCTCAGTAAAAAACCTTGGGATAGAGCTTAGATTTTTTCTTATCATGTTAAATGCTGAGGTCCCTTTACTGTTTAAGTAGGAGGTCTGCATTCCAGTAAGGATGTCATACTCGGCATTAGCTGTCTCTCCCGAATTTCCCGGCACAATAATATGCCCAGAGATACTATTACGCATTAGTGATATTCTCGAATAATTTTTCAGAGGGTCATTCGCCTCTGTTATAATAAATGGCTTATAAGTGCTTAAATCAGAGAAGGCTTCACTTACTATAAAAATTACATTGGATTTAACATTTGGCACCTTAACTTTTTCTGTAGAATGAGCCTTAATCAATTCCTGTGCATACTTTTTGCTATAATTATCGGGCTGTTCAATGCGGCTTGTATTAAAATTATACAGAAAACTATATATAAAGCCTAAATCATTAAAAACACCCGAAGTATATTTAGATGTCTGAACAGGTAGTTTTTCGTACAGACTTGTGGAGCTGTAAACAAGGGTATTAATAATTAATGCAAAACATACCGTAAGTACTGTTATAGAAACCTTTATAAAAGTGTTAAATTTATATGATTTAATAAATATACCAGCAGCTATTAGTAGTGCTATGGCAAGTATGCACACCACAAACATAACAAAGTCGTAGCGGATGGTGTTGATTGCTGCTTTGCCAGTAGTAGCTGATGAACCATTGAAAATATCAAGTGGCATGAAAGGGTCATCATAGTAGATTATCCTGAATCTATTGATTAAGCTTGCGCTAAAGCATATTACTGAAACCGCTGCCGCAGAAAAAAAAGTATTTTGGCATAAAATAAAAATCAGAATATTTAATATCAATATTGGCATTAGATTAAGCAAAAAAATAGTGGGGTGGCTTGTTAGTTGCTCCAATACATGAGCTATATTTACCGGCTGTACCAAGAAGCATATACTCTCTATAAATATTGAAAGCATCACAATAGCCAATGCAGTCAGCCATCTGCTCATATTGTAACGCCTTTTGCGTTGGTTGAAATTGTAAATATTGTACATAGTTTCTTTTACCTCAAATACATAATTTGTTCGTTACAATTATTGTCACAAATAAAAGAAACCATACAATATAAGTACCAAATTTAGCTTAAAATGAAGGTAGCGTAAATAAAGGAGCCTTAAAACAGTTGTATTTCAGCTGTTTCAAAGCCCCTAATTTATACACCAACTATATCACCAGCCGAGCGAAATAACGCTCCTTTACATTTCATATACACATGCCAGCTCAATCTGCTGATACCTTAAGGATTGCTTCACATCAATGATTCTTTGATTCTCAGAACCTCTGAACTTAAGAAGCAGATTCTTTTTTTCTGATATAAAAGGCCCATCTACCAGTATATCAGTATTTTTCAATAAGCTTGCAAAGCCTGGTCGCTCCTTGCTTATGGACAACAGATTCTCATAGGTGTAACCTGTGTAGGTTACGACATTGAGTCCCATGGCCCTAACCCTTGCTGCAAACTCTGAAAAAACTTCTGCCTGCTCAAAGGGATCACCTCCACTTAATGTGACTCCATCAAGGAGAGGGTTCTTCTTGATTTCTCTAATAAGGTCATCTATTTCAATGAGTGTTCCCCCATCAAACGAATGAGTTTGCGGATTATGGCACCCCTTGCACCTATGCTTACAACCCTGAGCAAAAACCACCATTCGGATTCCAGGTCCATCAGTAATAGATTCCTCCACAATACCCGCTATTCTCAGCTTATAGCTCATGGAATTCACCTTCTTTTGTAATGTAATCTATTTTATAAATGCTTTACCCTATCTCTAACCTCAGCCTTTTTTGCATCATTAAATCTTTCCAAGGTGCCTACGAGGTAGCCGGTAATTCTACGGATTCTTTCAAAGTGCCTGTCGTCTTCTTCACGGCCGCACTTCGGACAAGTATCCCCAATTATCCCTGTAAAGCCGCAAACAGGGTCTCTATCAACAGGGTGGTTAATTGAGCCGTATCCGATTCCAGACTCCTTCATAGCCCTAATTACCTTCTCGAATGCCTCAAGATTCTGTGAAGGATCGCCATCTAACTCGACATAAGTAATGTGTCCCGCATTTGTCAGCTCATGATATGGAGCCTCAAGTCTTATCTTTTCGATAGCATTAATCTTATGGTAAACAGGAACATGGAAGCTATTTGTATAGTATTCTCTATCGGTTACCCCTTCAATTTCACCGTAAGCCTTCTTGTCATATTTCACAAATCTACCAGAAGTACCTTCAGCAGGAGTAGCTATAAGTGTATAGTTCAAACCATATTTTTTACTTGCCATATCCATACGTTTTCTCATATAGCCTATTATTTCAAGTCCAAGATTTTGGGCACTTTCCGATTCACCATGATGATTACCTGTCAATGCCTTCAGACATTCAGCAAGACCAATGAAGCCCATCGTTAATGTACCGTGTTTGAGTACTTCTCCTATCTCATCATCCCAGCCTAAATTCTTAGAACCTATCCAAACGCCTTGACCCATCAGGAATGGGAAATTTTTTACCTTCTTTGCGGCTTGAATCTTATAGCGCTCATATAGCTGATCGATAACGAGGTCAATCCTCTTGTCTAATTCCTCGAAAAAAATATTTATATTTTTGTTGCTTCTCAAAGCAATTCTTGGAAGATTAATAGTTGTAAAGCTCAAGTTTCCTCTGCCATAAATTATTTCCTTTGAAGGGTCGTAAGCATTACCAATAACCCTTGTTCTGCAACCCATATATGCAATCTCAGTTTCAGGATGCCCAGGCTTATAATACTTAAGGTTGTATGGTGCATCTATAAATGAGAAGTTCGGGAACAATCTCTTGGCACTAACCCTACACGCAAGCTTGAACAAATCATAATTAGGATCTTGGCTATTATAATTTATGCCTTCCTTAACTTTGAATATGTGTATTGGGAAAATAGGTGTTTCACCATTTCCCAAGCCAGCCTCAGTTGCCAGCAGCAAATTCTTTGTCACCAACCTGCCTTCTGGAGATGTGTCGGTACCATAATTAATTGAGCTAAAAGGAATCTGTGCTCCTGCTCTGCTGTGCATTGTATTGAGATTATGCACAAATGCCTCCATAGCCTGATAGGTAATCCTGTCTGTCTCATCTACTGCCTTGTTTGCAGCAAAAGACTGAGCTTTCTTTACCATATTTTCATCTTCTATGTCCTTTATAAGGTACTTGAATTCTGTTTCAAGGTATAATTCCATTCTGCCAAGAGCAGGACGTAATTCGCATTCTCTATAGACTTCTTCCATCGCCTTCTCAATTATAACTATATAGTCAACGCCATCAGAAAGCAGCTCAAGTGCCTTCCTAAGGTTCTGCTTGTATACCCTTATAAATGTCTTTTCAACACCAAGTGCCATACCATAATCAAAATTAGGTATGCTCTGGCCACCGTGCTGGTCATTTTGGTTTGATTGAATAGCAATACAAGCCAGTGCTGAATAACTGTTTATGTCATTCGGTTCTCTTAAGTATCCATGCCCAGTGCCAAAGCCATTCTTAAATAGCTCAATTATATCGATCTGACAACAAGTTGTGGTAAGAGTAAGAAAATCCATATCGTGAATATGAATATCCGCATCATTATGAGCCTTGGCATGCTCTGGCTTCAAAACATACATCTCATAGAATTGTTTAGCACCTTCTGAGCCATATTTGAGCATAGTGCCCATAGCGGTATCGCCATCAATATTTGCATTTTCTCTTTTTAGATCGTTATCCTTTGCATCCTTAAAGGTCAGTTCTTCATAAACCTTCATTAAGCGCGTATTCATTTCACGAACCTTTGTACGCTCAGATCTGTACAGAATAAACTCTTTGGCAGTTCGTGCATGACCAGTTTCTATTAAAACCTTTTCGACAGCATCCTGAATTTCTTCTACACCAGGTACTCTCTTATTAAGTGTAGTTTCTATGTATTCAACAACCTTCTCTGCTAACATCATTGCTGTCTGATAGTCTTTACCCCCCGTTGCACTTGCTGCCTTGAAAATTGCATTTGCTATCTTTTCAATGTTAAAAGGAGCTTCTCTTCCATCACGCTTAGTGATTTTGGTTATCATATGTGCACTGCCACCTTTCTGATTTTTTCTTGCTTTTTACGCTCATAATGCCCTGAAACAAAAAAAGGCACAGGGCATTTAGCAAGGCAAGTTTATTAAATTTCAACAAATTGGTAATTAATTTTGTACCTATATGTTGTGTATTTATACTATCACTATCTATATATAGTGTCAATATGGGATTATAGTACTAAATTTAGACAAGAAATCTCTCAAACTCTTATAGTTTCTACTTTTAGCCTTAGTTATGTTTTAAAAAATTTTTTTTCGGAGTATAAACAAAAAATTTACCTAAAAAAAGGGACTACACTCAACATAGTGATAGCCCCGCATTTATATAACTAGTATTAATTTTTCCTCTGATGCATTAACTTGTACTGACATGTTATTCTCATCATAACATCCTAATACTGGCTATTATGGTGTTCCAATTTACGTCGTCATAACATCTCAATCTTGTCGTCCTTAAAACTCCCTAGCATTGCAGCACCGAGAATAATTGCTCCCCCGCCCGTCTCCGCCATTTTAAACTCAGGTAGTTTCAAACCCTTACAGTAAATTTTCTGACTAAGCAGTGAAATCAGAGGTTTTGATAAGCTTTCACCAAGCTTGTTGATTGGACCAGCAATAATAACAACAGAAGGCATTAGTATATTAACGATATTTGCTATACCCTCGGCAAGTACCTCAATAAAATCGTCAAATACCTTTTTTGCATAAATATCGCCCTGTTTAGCAGCCTCATAAGCTGTTGTCTCATTTATTTGATTAATGTCGTTATTTATAAGTGACATAATAATGGAATCTGGATTAGCTGCTGCATTCTTTGTTTCTTCGATAAGTGCTGAAGCGGAAGCATACATTTCCCAGCAGCCCTTACGACCGCAGGTACATTGTCTTCCATTTTGATTTATTACCATATGGCCAAATTCTGTTCCCCCAAAATTAAAGCCATTATAAATGCTGCCGTCAATAATAAGCCCCCCGCCTATACCATTACCTATCTTTATAGTTAGCGAGCTGCTAGTACCATATGCAGCGCCTAGCAGGTATTCGGAAATCGCAACACAATTTGCATCATTCTCAACGTATACAGGAACATTTATGTATTTTTGGATTTCTTGACGAATGTTTGCATTCTCAAAATTCAAGGAGTAATTTCTAAGTACAATACCTTTCTCATTGTCGGTAATACCAGGACAACCAACACCAATGGACTTAATTTGCTTAAGCTCCAAACCCTCTTCGTCTATTCCTTTTTCTATGAGGTCATATATATCTCTGATAACACCCTCAAAGGATTTATTTTTCTCTGTTGGCATGGAAACCTTTCTGACAAGCTTTTGATTTTTGTCAAGAATTCCAACAGCTATATTTCTTACTCCAATTTCTACGCCAATGTAGAATTTCATAGTATTTTAGACCCCTTTATAAAAATAATTATTATATGTTTATTCTATGTTTCTGTACCAAAATATTAACCCTTTTTGGCCTTATATTTTTTATTATTTAATACATAATCATCGTCCTTTAGCTGCAAGGGCATAACTGAAACAACTATGTGCTTGTGCTTCAACAGCTCTTTCTCTACATAATATCGAGTATTATTGTGTAGAGCTCTATGCCACCACTTTTTAACGGCAAATTGAGGCAAAATAACCGTTATCATATCACCCGTTTGATAATCATATTCTGCCGATTCAATAAACTGCAGAAGAGGATCTACCACCCTGCGGAATGGAGAATATTTGACTATCAGTGGCATACCGGTATTTAACATCTCAAATTTTTCCTTTATTCTAGCAGCGTCCGCTTCGTCAATCACCACAGTAAAAGCACTTATATTGTTTGAAATAGTCTTAGCATAGCGCAATGCTCGTATACTTGATCTATTTATGCTTTCTATAGGAACAATTACTCTATTGCGATAGACACTCTGATTTATATCAAAATTAGCTATCTCTTCAGGTTGCATCTTGAGTTGATAATTAACAGCTGTATAATGTTTTTTGACCTTGAACATCAAAAGCATTAATACAGGTATTAATATAACAACCATCCAAGCACCCTCTTTAAACTTGGTGAAGGCAATAATCAATACAACTATGGAGGTTACTACTGCACCAAATCCATTTACAGCAGCCTTGTAGTGCCAATTCTTTCCTTTGTGTTTAAACCATTTCATAAACATACCTGACTGTGACAAAGTAAATGAAATAAACACACCAATTGCATATAGTCCCAAAAGCTTTGTAACATCAGCATTAAAACCAATTATCAATAGTATTGAAAAGATTGAAAGCATGATTATACCATTGTCATAGCTAAGTCTATCTCCCCTCATACTAAGCTGTCTTGGTGCATAACCTTCCTTTGCCATTATGGAAATAAGCATTGGAAAACCAGCATATGCAGTATTTGCAGCCATTACAAGTATGATAAAAGTAGTTGCCATTATGTAATAATACATAAAGCCACGGCCAAATACCTCCTCCGCTATCATAACTAGCATAGCATTTCCGCCTCTTGGGTCTACATGATACAGATTTGCCAATATAGAGCTTCCACCGAACAAAGCAAGTATTATAAGTGAGAGTATTAATAAAACCAGCTTTGCGTATTTGGTTGATGGGCTCTTGAAATTGGGAACTGCATTACTGACAGCTTCAACACCTGTAAGTGCCGTACATCCCCCAGAAAACGCTTTTAGCATAAGTATAATAGTTATGGGTTCTCCAACAGATTGGATAGTAGGTTCTACGGGTGTGTACCCAAGAGCCTTAACCTTGACTATACCATATACTATCATTGAAATTATACCTAAAATAAATAAATAAGGAGGTATCCCAAAAATTCTGGAAGATTCCCTCAATCCTCTGAGGTTGCCCAGCATTAATAGAAATATCATTAAACCTGCCAAAGGAACAGCGTATGGTCTAAATGAAGTAAATGCGGTAGTAAACTGCTGAATTCCTGACGAAATACTAACTGCAACAGTTAGCACATAGTCTACTGATAGAGCAGCTCCTGCCACTACACCTGCACCTATTCCCAAATTTTCTTTTGCAACAATATAGGCTCCACCACCATTTGGATAGCTATCGATTGTCTGCCTGTATGAAAACATTAATATAAACAATAAAGCAATTATGGCAAATGAAACATATGTCAATTGCTTATACGCTAATACTCCTATTAAAGGAAGCAAAATAACAAGCACATCTTGCCCTGCATATGCTACTGATGAAATAGCATCACTGGACATAATAGGCAGTCCCCAAGTTACGCCAAGCCTTTGCTCGTTTAGTGCCTCATTTTTTAATGGTCTTCCTACCAAGACCCTTCTAATTCTCTTAAACATATGTACACACCCTACCTCGTAAAATAAACGGTAATATATGTCCCCTCTTTTGTGCATTAATTTTTATACAAATATAGGATAACAAGAATTAATTCTAATACTTTTTATTTATTTTTACAATATATATTTTTTACATTAATTCACAATTTTTATAAAGTTTTAATAATATTATTGTGCGTTTATGACAAAAAAGAAAAACGGTGAAATCCAAAGTAAAAGAGAGGATATCACCGTTAATATAAAAATAATAAAAAACTTATATTATTGACCTTTCAATTTATTTAAAAGATCGTTAATTTCTTGAGTCTGTTTCATTAATTCATCTAACTTCTTTTGCAGTTCATTAAGTGTTGCAATATCAATAGCTCCTGGAGAAGTAGTTGAGCCCTGATTATTAGGAGTTTCATTTACAACAGGTGGTTTGATATTTTCAGAAGGCTTTAACTGCCCTCCAAACAGGTTATCTAATGCCTCGTCCAGGTTATTGCCTATACCATGCTTCAAGTCTGCTCCTTGTTGGTATCCTACAACAACCTTTCTTATCTGTGGTATGGAAGATTTACTCTCTGATTGAATATAAATAGGCTCAACATAAAGTATGCTTTGTTCTATAGGTATAACCAGTAGACTACCCTTGAAAACATCAGAGCCGCCTTGGCCCCAAAGAGTCATACTCTCCGAAATCTCACTTATCTGATTAATATTTACCTCAACCTGGTCAGGACCAAGAATATTTGTATCCTTCGGGAAGTTAAATAATATCATTTCTCCATATTTATCACTGGAATTTCTAACAGCCAGCCAAGACACCATGTTATGTTTTTCACCAGATGGAGTAAAAGGTCTCATAAGTATTAGTTCTTCCTTTTCCCCCAGTTCTTCTGGCAGCTTAATCATATTGTAATAAGCATCAATTTCCCTGAACCCAGTAGCACTAGTTTTATCTGGATAGTTAGCAATGTTCCACGCATCCTGATTAGTATAGAAGGTTGATATATTCTCCTTATGAGTTGAAGGATCAATGTGGTACTTCTTGAGCATTTCAGTCTGCACCTTGAATAGTAATTCAGGATAACGTATATGGCTCAAAATGTCCTCTGGCAGTGATTCTTCAGTAAACACATTTGGATATATCTTCTGATATACCTTTATTATTGGATCTTCCTTGTCAATTATATAGTACTTAACATCACCATTATAAGCATCAACAGTAATTTTTACTGAATTTCTGATGTAGTTTATGCCGTTTAAGGATCTTAACTGTGTATCACTGCTTTGCGTATAAAGCGTCTGAGCAGTAGGATAGTTATCAGACATTGTATATGCATCAAGTACCCATACCAGTTTACCATTGTCTGTAATAACCAATGCAGGGTCATTATCCACCTTCAAAAAAGGTACTCCCATCTGAGCTCTTTCTACTACATTTCTATTAGGAAGTATTTTTGAATCGGATGAAATATTACTGGATACCAAAAGATTTGTATCCATATACTTACCAGCAAACAGCAATCTATTGAGTAGATTTAAGGCTATCTTGTTATTTCCTTCATCTTTAAAGCTTGTTTCAACATTACCATCATAGTCAATTTCCTTCATCTTACCAGAACCCTCAGGGTTAACAATAACGTAATTATTTGTAAGTTCTCCATAATAAATTCTAGGCTCGGAGATTTTTAAGGTTTCCTGATCAACTGTATCCATCTTCAGGCCACTAAGCAAGAATTCCACTTGACCTTGTGCTGTAAGCTTATTGATAGGATTAACAACTACCCCATATCCATGAGTGTATTTGAAGGTCTTGTTAACAAAGTTTTGGTTTTGAAGGTTATCAGTATTAACTTCTCTTGCAGAAATAAATACCGGAATTTCTTTGCCATTGATTGTATAATTGAGAATATCACCATTTGCAAAGGTGTAAAAATTGGTATTGCTCTGAAGCTGTTTGTTACTATCCAAGGTTGGAGTATAGTCTACAACTCTTATATTATCAATGGTATTTCTGTTTCTATTAATAATTTCGGGTGTTAAGTCTTCTATTGTATCAAAATCATATGTGTGAATCTTATCCAGTCCAAAAGCAGCCCTTGTTTGAACCATATTATTTTTTATATAGTTTTGTTCATACTCAAATTCATTAGGCTTAACTATAAGCTCCTGAACTACGGTGGAAACTAATGTAAGTACTACTAATATAACTGGGAATACCGCTATGCTAAGTGCGGCATTTTTGAGCTTGCCCTTCCACATAAATATAAAAGCTAAAACAACAATCGCCAAAACAATGATAGGCGCATAGGTGTAATACTTTATCCAAATATTTGTATCTACATAACCCGCACCATTTATATCAAGACGAGTAAAGCTTGTATACAGCAGTCCCTCTCTTTGGAACTTGAATGAAATTGTCTTCAATATGAAGAAAACAGCTATATTGATAAGATTATGCCTGAGTATTGACTTGTTTTTGAGCTGTTCCCAAGATACTGTTGTCTGTAATGCTGCCATTAATGAAAGTACATAATATCCTACTGTGTAAACAATAACAAATAACCACAGATTGGATACAAAATCAAACAGTGACATTAGAAATGGTCTTTGGAACATATAATATCCAATATCTTGACCAAACTGTGGATCAACCTTCCCAAATTCAATAGAATTCATAAAAAGTAAAAACTTACTGTAGAAGAAATCCTTAGTAAGAACTGCACCAATAAAACCAATGCCCAAAGCTATAGGTATATTTAATAGCTTTCTTGGCTCAATGGAATTTGCAACAAAGTATTTCTTCATATTTCTGATTATAAGCTTGTTTGATAAATAAACAAAAGCAGTAATTATTACAAAGCATATTGCAAAAAAGATCACCTTATACTTCAAATTTGTTGTAAAAACAGTTGAGTAGTCTGCTGCCTTATTCAGTTCTCTGAGCTGGATAATCTCCATATAAATAGAGCTTGCAACCAAACCCAGTACAATTGCTACAGCTACAACGATAAGGCTAATTAGTTTAACACTAAACTTCTTCTTGCTATTCCTCTTCTCTTCTTCTTTGTAGTAATCGTATATCATTCCCGCCATCCCCTCTTTTTTTAGCCAAACTAATGCTATAAGCGGATTAATTCTAGCTTTGGCTATTTGGTTAATGTGCTCCCTTAAATTATATATAAAGTTTTACCAAGGTGTTCATTTTTTAACTATTAGCTAAACAATGCGTCTACAAACTCTTGAGAATCAAATCTCTGCAAATCATCAAGCTGCTCTCCAACACCAATCAACTTTACCGGGATGTCCAATTCAGATTTTATAGCTACAACTATACCACCCTTTGCAGTACCGTCTAGCTTGGTGAGTACAATACCAGTGATATCAGAGGTCTCACTAAAGGTCTTAGCCTGAGTAACAGCATTTTGACCAGTAGTAGCGTCTAGCACCAATAGAGTCTCTTTGTCAGCGCCTGGAAGTTCTCTTTCTAACACTCGTGATACCTTCTTTAATTCTTCCATAAGGTTCTTTTTGGTATGAAGTCTTCCGGCAGTATCAATTATAAGCAAATCAACCTTTCTGGATTTTGCTGCCTGAACGGCATCAAATACAACAGCGGCTGGGTCGGAGCCTTCTTTTTGTGCTATTATGTCTACACCCACTCGTTCAGCCCATATCTCAAGCTGATCTATAGCCGCAGCTCTAAAGGTATCCCCTGCTGCAAGCAAAACCTTCTTGCCCTGCTTTTTGTACAGGTTTGCAATCTTTCCTATTGAGGTAGTCTTGCCAACACCGTTTACACCAATAACAATAATTACAGCAGGTGAAGTATTTAGCACCATTTCATTGCCACCCTTTGAAAGTATCTCGGATAGCTCTTCCTTTAAAAGGCCCTTTACTTGCATTGGGTCAATAACCCTTCCCTCTTTAACCTTTCTCTTGAGGTCTTCAATAACCTTCATGGTTGTCTCTATTCCGAGATCAGAGGTTATAAGAATCTCTTCTAGCTCATCAAAAAGGTCATCGTCTACCTTGCCAAATGAAACCAATACCTGATCTATCTTTTCTGTAATGCTCTTTCTCGTTTTCTGTAAGCCGTCCTTAAGTCTGTCAAAAAATCCCATGGGCTTTCCTCCGTATGTTATAAAAATTCTAAGTAGCTTTTAACATGTTTTACTTATCTATTTTATCTTGCATTCATCCGAAATAGTGTTAAGTGTTTGTAGTGCTTGCGAAAGCCTTTATAATGTCGTGCATGATTCAACGTCCTGTTGAACATGCACTCAAAATGACGTCCTGACATTTTGCCACTATAAAAACTTTCACCGTGCACACAAACACTAATACCCTATTTCTAATCATTCATGCAAGATAATTGAACAAGCTAAAGCATGGTAAAAGCATCTTTTTTTCTTGCTTCGTCGTCCTAGCTAGCCATTTCTCCCATCTTCATGGACACTACCTTTGAAACTCCGTGCTCCTGCATTGTAACACCATACATAGTATCAGAAGCCTCCATAGTACCCTTTCTATGAGTAACCATGATAAACTGAGTCTTTTTGGAGAATTTCTTGAGATATTCTCCAAACCTGTATACATTGGCGTCATCTAATGCCGCCTCAATTTCATCTAGCAGGCAGAACGGCGTTGGCTTTAGGCGCAATATTGCAAAAAGCAGTGCAATAGCTGTAAACGCTCTCTCTCCACCTGATAACAGCATCATGTTCTGGAGCTTCTTGCCGGGCGGCTGCACTTCAATCTCTATGCCGCTCTCAAGTACGTTTTCTTTGTCTACCAAAATGAGTTCGGCACGGCCGCCTCCAAATAATTCACGATATACTATACCGAAATTATCATTAATAAGTCTGAATTGCTCAATAAATTGCTTTTTCATGGTTTGTACCATTTCATAAACAACCTTGCGAAGCTTCTCCTTAGCCTGCTCCATATCGTCCTTTTGAACTGACATGAACTCATATCTCTCTCTGGTCTTTATATAGTCCTCAATAGCAGATACATTTACTGGACCTAGCTGTTTTATCTGATTTCTATAATCAGTGATATTCTTCTGGGCTTGAGAAATACTGCCAATGTCTTTTTTAAGTTCGGCAGCATTTGTGTAGGTAAGTTCATACTCGTCCCACATTCTATCCTGAATAACCTTCATTTCAGCTTCAATTTTAGTATTTTTTACATCAATTCTATTATACTCTTCCTGCAGCAAAAGTATTGTTTTATTGACTGAGTTGAGTTTTTCAATAAAGTCGGAGGCTTCCTCTTCAAGCACCCTTTTCTCTTCTTGTAGCCTGTCTATCTCTAAAGTCTTGCCTGTTTTCTCTGTCTCAAGGTTCTTTATTGCAGCTTCTATGCCAACAATAGATTGATTGAGAGAAATGATCTCACTATTGGCCTTCTGCTTTTCGTGCTCTTTTCTAGTAACGCTTCTTTGTAGTGATTCTTTCTCACCACTAATGCGTTCCATATGTTCATTTACACTCTGCAGGCTTTCGACAATAGAATTTACCGAAATCTTAAAGTCTGTAATGGATTCATGCAGCTCATCTCTCACCGACTGGTCAGATTTGAATTTCTCCTGATGCTCTGCTATTATCGCCTTTGTATCAGCAACATCCTTTTCAATAGCAGCCAGCTCGTCCTCATATTTTTTGAGCTCGCTAATAGTATCTAACTCCTGCTTCTTTGCATGCTCTTTTTCATCAATAAGCATTTCAATCTTTGCATTGGTTTTCTTAATATTCTCTTCTATCATGGCAAGGTGATTTTCATCCCTTGTTTTAACCAATTCATTATCCCTGAGCTTTGAGCTTTCCTCTGAAATTTCCTTGTCTATTTCAGTAAGGAGACCTCTCACCTCATTAATCTTCAAGGCAAGTCGAGAATCATCCTTTTTTAGCTGTGCAATTGTCTGCTCAAGTTCTATAATCTCTCTGCCCCTGCTCAATATTCCCGAACTTCTGGTATCATTGCTACCACCTGACATGGAACCACTAGTACTCAGAATGTCACCCTCTAGTGTAACAATTCTAAAGGAATATCCAAATTTCCTGGCAATTGCAATACCCGCATCAAGGTTTTCTACCACCGCAACCTTACCAAGAAGGTTTAAAACTATGCCTTTGTACTTTTCATTGCATTCAACCAGGTCAGAAGCAATACCACAAAAGCCTTGCATTGACTGCAAGCGTTGAATGGTATTATCATCAAGACGTTTTCCATTAACTGAGGTAATAGGTAAAAACGTTGCTCTACCCAGCCTATTGGTCTTTAAATAATTGATTGCTTTTTTTGCGTCTTCTTCAC
This sequence comes from Bacillota bacterium, assembly GCA_023439045.1. Classification (GTDB taxonomy): domain Bacteria; phylum Bacillota; class Clostridia; order Acetivibrionales; family DSM-1351; genus Ruminiclostridium. Next base: position 150,289 of record JAEXOY010000036.1, read on the forward strand.
ATGAGGCAACAATGTTTTGCAATGCTCCACCAAGAGTCATTTCTATGGCAGTTTCATACCTTTTATCCACCGTCAACAGCTGCGCAACAGTACCGTGAATTCCCCTGCCAAAGTCAGGAGATTGGCGGCAAACATTCATTATTTCCTTAACACTTCTGCTATAACCCTCCATGGATTTTTCCATATCATTAAGCAATCTGTGACGGGAGGTTTTTACCTGAATATCTGTTTTGATAGCCGTATTCTGCTTTTCTAAGTCAGCAATAGTATTAAGGAAGTCTTCCTTTTCATTATTGAGCTGGGATAGCTTTTCATTTCCAAGCCTAATAAGACCTGTAGTACTTCTTATGCTTTCAGACAGGTCTTCCTTTTTCATATTATCCTTATCTTTTTCAAGCTTTAAGGTATAAATTTCATTACTAATAGAGTTTTGCCTCTTTTTAATATTTTCTATATGGTTTTTTACATTATTAATCTGTGTCTTCTTGTCAGATTGAATGTCCAGCTTGTCCATTATGCCCGCTTTGAGCATTTCAATATGACGCTCACTCTCATCGAGGGTTAAAAGAACAGCATCTAACTGTGCTTGATAACTCTCCAACTTCTTTGAGAAATCAGCATACTGCTTGTTGAGGTATTCTATCTTTGATGACCTGGTTTTCTCTTCCTTGTTGAGCTCTAAAAGCTTGTCATTAACCTCTTTTAGCTCACTATCAAGACGAATAACATTTTGTTCGTAGCTTGATATTTTCTCTTTGTTCAAATTAATCTCAGAATTGTATTTTTCCAGACTAGCTTCTATTACATAAAACTTGTCTCTTGAAGCTGTAATCTTATCGTCAAGCTCTTTTAGCGTCTCGTTTTTTTGCTGATTCTGCAAGGTAATATTGCGCAGCTTTCTTTCTTCTGCCTCAATATTTTCCTTTATATCTTTATACATACCCTCATATTCCTTGATTTTTTCTCTGAATTTATCCAAGCTATCAAGGTATACGTTTATCTCAAGCTCCTTAAGACTTTCTCGTAAAGACAAGTATTTTTTTGCAGCATCCGATTGAAGCTTTAATGGTTCTAACTGGCTTTCAAGTTCATTTATAATGTCATTAATTCTAACTAAATTCTGCTCCGTCTGCTCTAGCTTTTTTTCTGCTTCCTGCTTTCTGACCTTGTACTTCATGATGCCTGAAGCCTCTTCAAAAATATGACGCCTGTCCTCTGACTTTGTGGAGAGGATCTCATCAACACGGCCCTGTCCTATAATAGAATAACCGTCTCTACCAATACCGGTATCCAAAAACAACTCATGTATGTCCTTAAGACGACATGACGTCTTATTTATCATGTATTCACTTTCTCCAGAACGGTAAACTCTTCTAGTAACAGTAACTTCATTATAGGATACTGGCAAATAGTTATCAGAATTGTCTATAGTAAGGGAAACCTCTGCAAAGCCAACAGGCTTTCTGTGCTCAGTACCCGCAAAAATTACGTCCTGCATGTTGCTGCCACGTAAGGTTTTGGCACTCTGTTCGCCAAGTACCCATCTGACAGCATCCGCAATGTTACTTTTGCCACTACCATTTGGCCCAACAACAGCGGTAATACCCTCATTAAAGTCTAATGAAATCTTATCCGCAAAGGACTTAAATCCCTGAATTTCGAGTTTCTTTAAATGCATTTTTCACCCCGGCATAAGCTAATGCTGATTTTATTGTTTTAATTGTGTTTAGTGTTTTATTTTGTTTCGATATTGCTTAACCTTTTTATACTAAACACTTTGTTTGTTAATCATTCAATGCTTTTTATTTTAGCATACTTTGGGATTTTATCAATATTAGTTTACTGCCTTTAGGAATTTATCAACAATAGTTTACTGTTCCTGAACAAAAGATAAATCATCAAGTGCGCTGCCGTCAATATATAATACATTTCTCATAGTATTTCTGTAGTACCAATTATCCAGCCACCTTTCATTTCCGTAAGTAATACCGTCCTTTGTCATTATTAAATCAAACGAAACAAATGACTTTTTATCGGTAGCTAAAGGTATTATCCATTCAAAGGTATATGTAGAAGCAGGTGAACCGCCTCCTCCATTTAATACTTGTACCTGAGGGTTTAATGTAACCACTTCAGAGCATTTCTTCCCCCCTAAATAATAATTTATTCTAAAGCTAGCACTATCAGGATTACCAAGAATGTCTATGCTTCCTTTAATTTTATAGCCTGCTTTTACAAAGCTTTTTGGGTAGCTAATAAGACTATAATAGTTTACTGGCATATAAGATGTCCCAATATTTGTGCCGATTCTTTTTTTATACTCTTTCGCTATGCCATCTCCATTTGTATCTACCTTTTTTGATGTGTCAAAATAGAAGTCTCTCCACCCTATATCAAGAATGCTTGTAATATTAAAATTATCTGCCACTATAGTCTTTATTGTATAGTTTACACTGGTATTCTCTTCCTTACCTGATGGAAGAAGCGCTTTAAAGTAAGCTATTCCAGTCTTATCACTTGTATACAATGTGGTAGGAATGTCCACCTCTAAAGCCCATGTTTTAGAGTCAGATTGTGATTGTCCACCCTCTCCAGATAATGAACTCCCCTCTGACAGCTGTTTGATTTGCCCTAAAGATGATGCATAAGTTTCACCCTCAAATTGTATTTGAGTTATGTTAACATATTTTGATGTTGTTATATTGAATACCGCCTTCTGTCCAGCAGTAATCAATGCATCTGCACTGCTTCCGTTGATATTGGCCTTTAGGTTAATCGGAGTAAGCACAGTTACAGGAAATTGCACTGTTTTGCTTTGGGTGGTCGTCTGTTGGGGCACCGTTGGGGAGGTTGCACTGCCCGTGGCAGAGATTTTGAATATGTAGTTGCCATCCTTTAGAGTAGCTGGAACTGTGTAACTTGCAGGATACCAATTGATATCATTATCTATTTTCAAAGCTGTTTGAATGGAGTAATTGATTGTTTTTATTGGTGTAAGTAAATTTGATGAAACATCATAGATTGCCATTGTTAATGTAGGATTTGTTGGGTATCTTGTCCAAAGGTCATATGGTTGGAGATTTTCACTAGCTGGAAGTGTTACCGGATTGGGTGGGTTTCTAAATTTGATATCTTCTGATCTTAATTTTGCTTCAAACTGCATTGGTGGTGATGCTGCTAGTATAAAGTTTAGGGTCCAAGGTTCACTCCATACCCCTTCTATGTCCTTAACGTAATAGTATAAGTTGTATGTCCCAGGACTTAGATTATCGGGTATGGTATAATACCATTCCCCACTGTCTTTTTTCCACATTATCTTTCTTTCAACTATCCCCTTATTGGGGTCACTATATTGGTGGTCTAGGTCATAGCTTTTGTCCACCCATGTAGTTTTGTATGTGTTACTAACTAAATCAAAATCCCAATCTAGTGTCGCCAATGCTATAGGCTTTCGGTGAACATAGACGTCCACTCTCGTAGAAGCACTATATTGAGCGTATTCGTACCCTAATGGGCCGTCCGGTAAATCCTTGACTCTCCTATAAATGGAATACTTGCCTACATTGTTGAATAAATTTTTAATTGCTGTAGTCCAACCTATTGTATCACTATATATTGGTTGGGTTGCGGGCTCTATTCCTGTAGGATTATCATAATATGCTGAATTATGTACATACTGAAATTCTTTATCAATAATATTGTCTCCATCTAAGTCCATTTCACCAACATTCATATTAAAGGTTTGACCTTGTAGTATGCATATGCTCTCAGTGTTTGGTGTCTCATTGAATACGAAGGTTAAGGCTTCTTGTAATACTTGTTCTGTTGTTTTACCAGTTGTATCTATAAATAAGCCTTCTCTTGTACACTGGGCTTTAATGCTTGGTGTTCCTGCAAGTATTATCTTTGCATCTGTCTTGCTTATGGTGGCATTAAAATCTGCTAATTCATTTATATTTCCATCACTTATATATAAAATGTACTTACTACTGCTACTCCTCCAAGGATCTGTATAAGGTTGTCTAACATACTTATAGATTGTTCCACTATAGTAACCGTAATAATTTGATACCCATTGCACATTAGGAGTCCAAACTTCTCTTGTACGAGAAACTGTCCCAGAATAACTCCAATTTCTTGAAAATGAGTGATAGCAATTCTTTTCACAGGTACTACATTTGCTTGCAGGAGTTTCACTATAAGTATAATATGACTGAGACAGCGTTCCTGAATATCCTTCTCCATCACTATATGAGTATGTGCTTCCATATGTTGGAGACACACTCCCATTACATGAGGAACAATATGTCCCCGATTGCGATGCTGAGGCAGTTGCAGTTTTTGATTCTGTAATGGTCTTATAGCTGCCAAAATCATGATAACTTCCATTATCGCTAACACTCGTTCTATTCAACGTACCAGAATATCCATTGCTCGAATAAGAAGTTGTTTGGGATGGATATGAACCACCTGTATTAACTGTAGTTGAAGCGCCTTGCTCATATACATAAGTCTTCATATCCCAGGTACGAATTTTGGGTATAATGTTTTCCTTGAGCAGAGTGTTTTCCATATTTACTCTAGAATCCATAATGTTTGTTCGCTTGCTGTCTGATAGGTCTTTATCTAGCATGACAAGCATATCCGCATTTGGTCTTACTATTGGAGCATCAATATAAAGGTCTGATAGTGGCACATAGTTTTCTACCCAAAACTCAACTTCATGGCTGTTGGTCTTTTTATCTGCATCAGTTACATTGCTTAATATAGTTTCTTGCCCTGTTACCCCTACAAATTCCTCTTTTGCAGTAATAATATACTTATATAGCCCAAGCTTAGTTGGTGTATAGGCTGGGAAATCTGACTTCTCACAGATGCCATTATCTCCAAGCCCATTCCATTCCTTTAACTTTGTATCTACAATTTCATCACCATCTGAGTCATGCCATAACTCAACAGTAGCAGTTTGTATTTTATCTCCATCAGTACTGTTAATATCATACTGGTAGGCAGTCATGGTATCATTTCTAGTGATAACACTTTCATTAAGGTTTACTTCAATATTTGGCTTATAGTCCTCTAACACTTGAAAATTAACTGTATATGGGTCTGACCATTGCCCTAGTACATTCAGTACTTGCAATGAAATAGAGTAAGTACCAACATTCTTATACATTAATATCATAGATATATCTGTACTTCCGTCACCCACTATTGCACCGTCTATTGTCCACCTATAAGCATCAGAAGTAGTCTTTAATGGGTATCTGTCCATTACAAGGGCGATATTAGATTGTACTGAGGTATCAGTTGCAGTAATGATTCTGTTCTGCTTAAAGCTATTCGAGCTTAGTTTAAAGCTTGCATTTGGCTTTGTAGGGTATACATATACATAGTCGGTAGACACATATTTAGATGGTAAGCTTGCTTCAATTTGGCTTATTTCTGCTTCTGTATATCCTGTGGATTCTATGTTATTGCTAACAGCGTATTCTACATCTACCTTTGCAAAATAGCCATTCTTGTCAGTAGTTGGATTAAAGGTATAGTTGCCACTAAAGAACTCTGAGTCGTCCACCCTTACACCATCAACGTATACACTTCTATTACTGACAATACTCATATCTGTGCTATCGCTTGCATCAGTAAATGGTATTCCATCAAATGCAATCTCACCTATACTATTGCTTATGTTCAAATGTTTTATTGAAATAGTTTTTGGTGAGGGATTATCCTTATAGTCATATAAGAATGTAACTATTTGGGTTTGCTTCTTATCACTTATGCTTACTGTTTGTATAGAAGGGCAGTCACTAGCCAAGGTATATCCTGAGAAGGTTTTTGACTCATAAGTGTATGTACCGTAAGATAAATTGGTATATTTCTTTGTTTCTAGAACATTATCGTCCTTCCCCATATGTACTACAGTTATATTACCAGTATTTTTTTTAGGCTTAGCTATACTGGCCAATTGACTGTCTAGGTCAAGTTTTCCCCATACACCATTTTTAAACATTGGTGTAGCTCTTGCATTGATTACTAAATCAATAGTTCCGTCTGCTTTTCTAACTGCATTGAGCTGTGAATTCTTTACACTAATGGTGAATTTGGTTTGTATGTAGTTTTTAGTAGTATTATTCTTTTTATCTTCAACTACATGACTTACAATTTGCTCTTTACTTGTGTAATTTAAAGTTGGTATAGTAACGTTTAATTTCCATGATTCTAAATCAAACCTTGTATAGTATTCCTGTCTTTCAGGTTCTGAGCCTATATGGTCAGCATCACTATATATGGCACTGACAGATACATTGATTATCTGCTCTTGGTCTTTGTACTTATCTTCCTCTGGTACTTCATTGGGTAACTCTATATCTATTATTGTGGTTATTGTAGGTAGTATTTCCTTTTCCTTGATTACAGGAATATTAAAGGTGTAATAGTAGAGCTGGCCGTCATTTCTACTTACATGGTACATTCTACCCGAACCAGAGTTTTTAATTGTTGGTCTTTGCATTACATTAAGATAGTTATATACATCGGGGTAAGTGCCATCTACAGAATATACCATAGGATTATTTTCGTCCTCAGACATTGGTTTCATGCTATTAGCTATCCACTTACGGGTGAATTCATTTTTCTCTGACCTTATAGCAAACTTATTAAAATCACTCATAGGAGCATACTTATCTGGGTATTTTATTCTCCACTTATCGTCCCAAGGATTTTTTACCCAATCCTTTAGTGTAAGCTGATTCATGTTAACTTGGGCACCTTGTCCAATATAGGGCTGATTTGAAAACTTATTTCCGCTTACATCATAGCCATGATATTCCCACTCACCACGAATGGTATTGTCACTGTTTTTGTGAGAGCAAGTCCTACCATGCCTTTGGCATACTACTGAATTTAAACTTACCATGTAGAATCCTGCATTTTCGGTTATTACAGGTGTTCCATTGTCATTTCTAGGTGCAGTACCACACATGAAATTGTTGTTTGGCACTTTGGTATAATCCCCATATACTACAAGCTGTTTTTTTGCCCATAGCCAACAGTTAAGATACAGATTAGTTGACTTACCCGAAATGCTTATCGTTATACTTCTAGGTGATGGCTGACCCATTGCAGTTAATGGTAGTTCATTTTTTATCAGATTATAATAGCTTTCTCCATTGTTTCCAATTGCAAAGTTTGGTACTTCGCTTACTGCCTCCTCATATTTCCCTGTAGTTTGCTGTGATGCAAAAGCTACTATGGTTGGAACTAATATCGCTACAGCTAAAACCCAAGCCATGATAACAACACGATATGGCTTCTTACACTTAGATACTTTATTCAATCAAATCCCCCCTCGTTTACCACTTCACTAGGTTATCTTTAGATATATAGCCTTTAGCCCATATGTCTATATTAAACATTGGACTACCGGCACTTGCCTGTCCTCCTCTAAAAATAACCTGTCTACCATTTAGGTAAGCAACAGTGGAATCAAAAGGGTCACAATTAATTGTCATTTTTAAGTACTTATCATGCAATGTCTTTGCCTTGGCATAATCACTTCCAAACCACACCTTCATTAATTCATAGGTATAGTTTTTTATGTACTTGTCATAGCTTTTTGCATCATACGAGGAAATATCATACAGATTACCGTGTTCATTATCCCCTAGATTTTCTTCCTCAGATGCCTTTTTAAATATCTTGTCGGTACATACAAAAAACATTTGACTTGGTATTATTACTCCTTGATAGTTATCAAATAAGAACTTCCAGGAAGAGTCCTCTGTTGGAAACCAAAACATACTCATAGTTTTTGATACTTCATTATACAATGGCACAGGAGAACCGCCAGTAATAAGCTTTCTATTATCCGACATTGCTTTATATGTATAGAACACTTCTTCCATGTAAGCATCATTCATATTAAGGTGAAACTGCTTTCCAGATACAGCCCCAACCCAACCGGTACCATCAACATATTCGCAGAAAAGATTGTTGTTTAGCTCTGGATTACTAAAGTCTATGCTAACCTCAGAAGTAGTTGGCACTTTAAGTCTTTTTGCCTTGTCTATAAGCCTTACTATTACAGTAACACCCTCTGCCCTTGTTAGGTTACTCTTTGGGTTAAACTTGCTTGAAGAATCTCCTGCAAGAAGCCCCATAGTGTATGATGCAAGTACTGATTGCTTATAGCTGTTGCCTATTGATATGTAATCCTTGATAGCTTTGGTATAATATGCGAAAAGGTCGGCATTGTATGGGTCTTTGTCCACTTTCATTGCTGTGTTATATAAGAGCTTTGCCATTTGTTCTCTAGTGATTGGCACGTTGTATGCCTTGTATTCTTCCTCTGTGATTAGTCCTTCATCAAGAGCAAGCTGTATATATGGCTTTGCCCAATATGTACCCATAGTTTCCTCAACCTTATACCCCATTGACTTAATTAGGTACTTTATAAACTGCTCAACAGTCAATGTATCATTTGGTGCAAACTTGTTACCTCCCACACCGCTTACAATTTCCAAACAAATCAATGTTGCAATATCTACCTTTGCCCAGTGCTTTGTAATATCGGTAAACTTTGAAGCTTGGGCCGAAATATCAGTAGTGGTTAGGGCTTTGCACTTGTCTATTAAGGGCTGCATCCTCATACCAGTCGTAGTGCTTTCTTCATCATTCTGAACTGCTCCAACATTAGTGCTGTTCTCATTCTGGTCGTATAAATTACCTTTATTAACATTGTTCACACTACCAGTAATAGTGCTTTCCTCATTTACAGTACGTGAATCCTCTGCAAATATATCAATAAATGTAAAACCTGAAAGAGTACAAAGAATCAGAAAAAGTGAACATAATTTCATTAATTTGTTTTTCATAATCGTCATCCTTTTCTTTATTAATAATAAGTTATAAATACCATTATTAATAATAAGTAATAAATGCTGTTCCAAGATATAAACTTCTTATAGCCCTATCTAGTAAGTAATAAATGCTGTTCCAAGATATAAACTTCTTATATACCTATCTAGAAAGTAATACTCAATAAACAAGGCTTTCATTGGTTTGGAAATAAAAAAATAGCTAAAGCATTGCTTTTAGTTAATGTAACCTGAACCAATGCATTTATATTTCATAAAAAAGTCTCTCAGAGTATAAAAAAGAATTGAAAAAGATTTGCCAATAATGAAATATTATCAATATTTCCATTTATTGTCAATACGTGTATGTAATTTATTGAGTTCAACACTCTATTAACCTGACAAAAATGGATAAGTAAAGTTTCCAGTATATGTTATCATATAATTACCGTACGGAAATCAATATTTGGGGAGGGATTTATGGACTATATAGATTTAATTCAAAAGACCATAGATTACATTGATGAAAACATACATGAAGAAATTACTGTAGATATGCTTGCAAGAATAGCCGGTTTTTCAACTTACCATTATTATAGGGTATTTAGTAGCATGGTAGGCTTGTCTGTCATGGAATATGTAACAAAGAGAAAGCTGGAAAAAATATATATGGAAATATACGTCCCAATTAAAGCAAAATCCTAATTAAAATTCTAAATGTAAATCCCAAATAAAAACCATCCATAAATATCTCTCTGCTAATATAATACTCCAATACCCTTGTTTGTTACGGCTTAATCCTCGCTTCAATTACAGAGATTTCCTCTTTTGTAGGCACAGAAGCAGAATATCTAGCCTTGTCATAGCATTGTGCAATGAAGAGGTGAAAATCTTTATCATCTGGGATTGATTCTCTGGCTAAATCACATATTTCGCCTGTTGTAAGGGAAGCAAACATATTATCCAAGCTGGTATTATTTTGAGAAGCGTTATATGAATTTTTATCAATTACTTGAGAACCATTTTTATTTTTATCAATTATTTGAGAACCACTTTTATTCTTTTTAATATTTTTAAGATAAATTTTATATAACCTTCTCATTTTTAAAGCGTTATCCTTTAGTTGTGAGTAAGGTACTTCCCTATCAAAAATTCTTTTAACCAAGCCGTTTAATTTTGCAGCAGTCCTAGAGATATTCTTTTTTAATATGCTTTCTTTTTCGTCTATATGTCCATTTTCAACATAACTGGATATATATTCATGGCCTCTCAACCAGGCAATTATAGTAGAAACGAGCCACTTTAAAAATTGTAATAGCTTATAAATTAAAAATGCTAAGCAAGCTAATACCGCAATTATTGCTATTATCATGATTGCGTATTGCATAATTACATCAAATACTGAATCCTGTTTGTCCTCTACCGGAAGCTGTGGCATTTCCATTTCCTTTGGCTGCTGATCAAACTTACTGACAACCCCGTCAGGAATGAAGAAGCTTATTAATGCCAAAATCCATTTAATAATGTTACCCAAAAGGGTATATAGAGCTGAAACCTGACCGAAGCTTCCTACTAGTAGAATAATTATAATAAAAACTGTTGCAAAGATTTTGTTATTCTTTCTATGAGCTTGAGTGATTGACATAGTATTATTAGCAAATCTTCTTGAAGCATCAACCTGCTTCAAAATCAATACTACTATAGAAATAACGGTTGATACAGCTATAAGCGCATTAATTTGCCAAGAAATACTATTATTGATAATGTTATTCCACAACGCAAGAGGTATATTAATCAATAATGCAGCAATAGCGAATACATCAGCCGCACCTGCATTGTTTTCGAAATCATACCTACTCAATTCTAATACTAAAAAGCACAATAAAAACAACAAAATACTAGCCATTGTTTGTAGTCGTATAGTTTCAATATTAAAAAAGGCTATGGTAAGGCCGCTTAATACCGCAAGGAAAAATGCAATTATTCTATAAAAATATCCCTTTTTGATTATTCTATTTAAAAATCCACCTATGATGGGCAAGATACATAAAATGCATGCAAACAGTAAAGCAGTATTTGGATAAAAAAATACTGTTAGTAGTACATAAATTATCGGTAATATTAATGCTATCTCACATACACCTATAACGATCAAGAGCCAAAACATTCTACGTCCCCCATATCTAGTTATTCATTGAGTCAGATAAATTCCATACCTCAACCTTGAAGCCCCCACGCCTTAATAATGTAAGCTCTTCTTGCAAGGTATCATCTACATACAATGAAATAACTACTATATCCGTATTTTTAGGAATTGAGCTTCGAAGCTTATGCAGCATTGTATTAAATGATATAGTCCTATTGAGCTGCATTCTTCCCAACGCTTCAAAAATAGTATACATCTGTGTTTTACTGCAACGGGAAGCAATATTAATGAACTCAGTGCTGTCCCTATAGTGAGCATTAGAGCAGAAGCCTGCGGCTATGCCCATTTCAATAACAGTCTTGACAGCAGATGCGCAAAACCTGATAGCATATTCTAGCATTTTTGCTTCTTGTTCATTTGGAAAAGGTCCTTGTTCACTGCAAGTATCAATATTAAAGAGAAAAAGTATATTTGAATTAGAAGTAAAGTCATATTTATAAACCTGCATTGAATCGGTCTTTGCGGTGGCTTTCCAGTTTATTGAGTACATTGGGTCCCCAGGCGCATAATCCCTTACACCTGCTACCATAAATGGGTCGGCATTAATAAATCGCCTTACTACAACGTCTCCTTGCAGAGAACTGAAGCACTTTGTAAGCTGTTTATTGTCTAGAGGAGTAGGATATACGATTATAGAAATATTATTATCATAGGTTTTGATTTTTGATATAAAACCCAATATATCTCCACTTGTGATGGTAACAGTGCCAACTTGGAAATCCCCACGATGTGTGCAGGTAATTTCATGAGTTCTCTTAATCTTATAAAAAGGCATTATTGAGAAAACACTTCTGTGATAGCCACCCTGAACTGTTTCAAGATTTTCACTCTCTCCAAATACAAAATATGGACCTAACCTAGCTTCGGCTTTTAACCATGGTATTGGAAGTAAGCTATTATTTTCAATTACCTCTACCATATTAACCTTTTCACCTTCAAAAACATGTACTTGTGAAAATGTTCTTTGATAGCTAACACCCTTTAACATATACTTTCTGTATAAAAGATATTCCAAAATCAAAATAATCGGTAAAGCAAGGGCCAATTGCAAAAACACACTGCCACAACCTTTCAATGCATTGATTTTAACCTTCGTTAAATTTGGGGTTATTCCTTGGGCACCTCAGTGTGCGACAATATGTCCACAATTATCTTTTTCCCTGCATCCAAGTTTTCATGGGAAATTCCCTTTGAAACTATTCTATGCGATAAAACTGGAACAGCCATGGCTTTGACATCATCTGGCGTAACAAAAGTCCTTCCATCTAAAAGAGCTCGGACTTGTACCGCTTTTAATAGGCTCAGGGTTCCGCGCGGACTTACTCCTAGGTATACCTCATGGTGTTTACGAGATGCTTCTGCAATTGAGATGATATAAGCCATTATATCTTCAGAAACCTCTGTTTTGTTATATATTGAAGCTGCCTCCATCAATTGCTGAGCCGAAGCAACAGGTTTTAATTCAGCCAATGGATTGTTTTGCTTGAACCTTTTGAGAATATTCATCCCGTCCTCACTATCGGGATAGCCCATGGCTGTTTTGATAAGAAATCTATCCAATTGCGCCTCCGGCAAAGGAAAAGTGCCCTGAATTTCAACGGGATTCTGTGTCGCAATAACTAAAAATGGGCTTGCAAGAGCGGTTGTTTCACCATCGATTGTAACTTGGCGTTCCTCCATGCATTCAAGCATTGCTGACTGGGTTCTTGGTGTTGCCCTATTTATCTCATCCGCAAGTACTATATTAGAAAAAATTGGCCCCGGTCTAAAGGTAAATGCACTTTCCTTTTGATTATAGAAGTTTATACCGGTAATGTCGGAGGGAAGTAAATCAGGTGTAAACTGAATTCTATGAAAGCTGCAATCCAATGAAGCGGCCAATGCCTTTGCCATTACTGTCTTGCCTGTCCCAGGTACATCTTCTAATAGCATGTGACCACCGGTAATAATACAAATCAGGGAAAGGTCTATTATATCTTCCTTTCCGACGATAACCTTAGAAACATTTTCCTTTATCTTTTTGCCCAAGATACTGATGTCCTGAAGTTCCATATTTATATACCTTCCTTATGTAAGATTAATGCTATAACGAATCAACGTTCATGTAATAATATTCCAAATAAAGTAATACTTCTACTATATCAAAAATAGAAGCTTGTAACAAGTGTACTAGTGCATTATAAAAGTAATATCATCTAATAATGTTGTGACAAGGTGATGGAAGTAAGCAAGATAAGGATAGGAATGAGATTCATGACAACTCAGACTTATAGAAATGCCTAATAGAAAATAGGCAAAATAAGGATACAATTAAAGTGGCGGTGCACATGGCTTGTGCCGACTTTTGTCTAGAAAAAATCAAAACAAGGCTGCAAATAAAGGGGACTGCTACACAGTGAATTGAACCGCTCCCCGTCAAGTAGACAATTAAAAAAATAAAAATATTTTCTGCCAGTGGGTAATCTGCTGGCAGTTTTTATGCTGCATGTAAATACATATCATGCTTCTCCATTGGTGTTAATACGCCA
>JAEXOY010000039.1 GCA_023439045.1 Bacillota bacterium
GCGTCTTAGAGTTGGCGGCCTACCCTTTACGGGTGAAACGCAGATGGGCCCGTTGAAGAGGCCTGCCTTATCCCGGCTGCTCACCATCCCGCCGCCCCATCCGGGAGACGAGCAGCATACAGACCAAAATGGCAGCCAAGCCACCTGCCATGACAGGTGTGGTCAAAAATTGCTTGGGTAGCGCCTGGTACAGGCCAATCACACCAAAAGCAATAAAGACGATAGCGGCAAACCACTTAACCGCCCGCTCAGGTATTCTCTTCCCAAACACAACGCCAATGATGATCCCAATCCCGTCGGCCACCATCATACCAGCTGTAGTTCCCAGCCAAACCGGGATAACTGTGTTAAACTGTGCTGCCAAAGCGATTGTCGCCAATTGGGTCTTGTCCCCCATTTCGGCAATAAAAAAGGCAATGGCCACGGTCCAAAACGGGCTGCGCCCTGTCGCTTTTTCTTCCCCGTTCAGTTCGTCACCGCGGATAGTCCATAAGCCAAAAATAATGAATGATGCCGCCGCCGCGATTTGCACATAGCTTAGCGGAATGACGCGGGTAATGTAGTTGCCGACGACGACGGCAAACAAGTGGTTGAACACCGTAGCCACAAATACGCCCCACATAACGGTTTGCCAGCGGTAGCGGGTAGCAAAAGCCATTGCGAGCAATTGAGTTTTATCCCCCATCTCCGCCAAAACTACAAATGCCAATGAAGAAAGAAATGCAGTCATTATTTTAGCCTCCTGTTATAGAACTATTTTTTCCGAGCTGTAGCCATACATACAGAAATAAAAATGAGACTTTGACATGACAAAAATCATGCCAAAAGTCTCACTGATTGGCCGAAACCAACGGCAGAGCCAGGTGCAAGCACCAGTATGTTGACTCTCCCTCTGTTAGCTACTCCCTTTTAGACAAAAACAGGATACATCCGAACACGAAAAAAGTCAAGCTTTTCAACAATCCCGAAGCAGTGTTTAAGCGATTAAAACCGCATAGTTCTTGGGTCTTCCCAACGCCGGGCGTAGAATAATATATTGTCTACCAATCCTTTTATGCCGTTTTTGACTACATTGTAAACAGGCACCTGAACCTGCTGGCTGACTATTACCCGTAGCCGGATGGGATCGACGTAAGCCGGGCAGTAGCTTTCGGTATCAAAACGGAATTCCGGATAAAATGGATTTAAGGTGACTGCTAGCATCGGTATACGCTTAAGAACCCCCGTCAGCACACCCTGCTTTTCTAATTTCACAATCCAATCGTAGTAGGCAACAGGAGTAGCGAAGGCCAGTATTTTTATGGGATCAGGCAAAGTCAAAAACATATACTTTGGTAATTCTGCAGCATGGTCAGTCAAATAGGCAAAAGCGCGTTCACCAATGATGCCGGGTACATAGAGATAAGCCGCACCATCATGCGCAGCTCTAATGACCGATGCCGCATCTTCTTCAGAAAGCAAAGAGGTTCCCGGCAAGTAAAATAACACCTTCAAATCGCTAGTAAACAGCGTAACTGTCGCCGGGCGGCGTTCGGCCAGTTCGAGCGCATGCGGTACGGTTGGCAGATTGGAAATTCGCCAAATCAGCTCAGTCTCATGAGCCAGTCGTATAATATCCGGAGTGCGTGACGCTCCGGTTGCCAAAATAAAACCGTCTGTTTCCACCATCGGCGCTATACGGTTTAGTGCCCCATCAAACAGCGTAATTCCCGGCCCCATCCGGCTGAGAATTTGAGCGATTTCCCGCACTTCGGAGCTCTTATTCGGACCGGCAGTTACAGCGAGTCCGGATTTTTCCACTCTGGCAATCAGTATCTGTCCAAGCGGTGTCTTAACGCCAGTTTCTTGCACAATAGAAAATACAGCCGTGCCGGCTTTGATACACCTCTCGGCTGTTGCAACTATATCGCCCGGCTCTACCCGCAGCTTTGGCTTAGGCAGGCCGGTTACATTGTCGATATTCTCCCCGTCATAGCCAATACTCGTGAGGTAAAACGGAATACCACGCTGGCGAAGTTCACCGATAACAGCGGCAGTCGTGGTTGTTTTGCCTGTATTTTTAGCCGTGCCGGCTATGCCAAGCCTCATCTCCAGCATGATAAATACCTACCTTGCAATTGGTTAGGCTAAGATCGTTTAACTTGCCTTCGTGCTACCGCCTCCCGGCATCTATAATTGTATTTATTCTTCTTGATCACATTTCTCGTAACAGTGGTCGGTTTCCCAATACCGCTCTACGTCGGCAATAAGGGTGTCAATATGGTTTGCCATCGCCTGACGCGCCTGTTCAGGCTGACGGGAGGCGATCGCTTTGCGAATACTGTCGTGGTCAATATAGATCATACTTTGTACATTTCTTCGTATGTACTCCAGCACAGGTGAAAGCTGAGTATCTTGCCGGATAAGTCCGATTGCTGATGCGAGCACCCGGTTACCTGCCATGCGCGCAATCAGAGCATGAAAATCAACGTCCTGACCAGCTGTCAGATTACCAGCTGCAAAAGTGCGCCTCTGTTCATCAACAATACCGTTAAGC